>QHSM01000351.1 GCA_003221595.1 Candidatus Rokuibacteriota bacterium
GAGATCTGGCAGAAGTGGCCCGAGTTCGAGGCGGCGGTCAAGAACTATGCGATGCAGGCCGACAAGCTCCGCGATGCCGCGCGCAGCAAGGACCTGGCAGCCACCGAAGCCGTCGCGAAGGAGTTCGGGCGGCAGGCGTGCGGCAGCTGTCACACGCCGTTCCGCGTCCCGCCGCCGCAGCAGCAGGCGCCGGCGCCGCCGCAGCAGCTGCAGCCACGCTGACGTCGTCTCCCACGCGTGAAGTCGCGGAGGGCGCCGTCGTGGCGCCCTCCGCGAGCCTCGTCCGCCCTGTGCTAAGGTTGCGGCCATGACCGCGTCCATTCCATTCCGCGATACGTTCTGGAACGTCCCGGGCTGGGCTGAGATCGCGCTGTACGTCGGCGGCGCGGTCGCGATCGCGTTTCTCGTCTACGGCCTCTGGCAGCGAGTGACGCTCTGGCGGCAGGGCTTGCCGGAGGACCGGCTCGACCGGATCCCCGAGCGCGTCGGGCTCGTCGCCGCCCACGCGCTCGGGCAGGTGCGAACGCTGTCGCAGGCCTATCCGGGCGTCATGCACGCGATCATGTTCTGGGGCTTCCTCGCCCTGTTCATGGGCACGGTCCTCGCCACGATCGACTGGGACATCGCGCTGCCGCTCTTCGGCTACAAGCTCCTGAAGGGGCACTTCTACCTCTTCTACGAGACGGTGCTCGATCTCTTCGGCCTCTTCTTCGTGGTCGGCCTGGGCATGGCGGTATGGCGGCGCTTCGTCAGTCGGCCCGCCCGCCTCGAACCCTCGGCGCGCTTCGCGTGGGCGCTCACCCTGCTCTTCGTCATCAACGTGACCGGGTTCGTGATGGAGGCGTGCCGGCTGGCGGTCGTCGAGCCGTGGTGGGCGCCATGGTCGCCCGTCGGCTGGGCGCTCGGCCGCGCGTTCGTCGGGCTCGGCCTCGGCCCGGGGGCGCTGCGCGGCCTCCACGTCGCGACGTGGGTCTTCCACGCGGCGATCGCGCTCGTCTTCATCGCGATCATCCCGTACTCGTACTTCGTCCATCTCATCACGACGCCACTCAACATCTTCTTCGCCAAGCTCGGGCCGCGCGGCGCGATCCCCGCGATCAAGAACATCGAGGAAGCCGAGTCGCTCGGCGTCTCGAAGCTCGAGGAGTTCTCGTGGAAGCGGCGGCTCGACTTCGACGCCTGCGTGGAGTGCGGCCGCTGCCAGGCCGCCTGCCCGGCGTACATGTCCGGCACCGCGCTGTCGCCCAAGCAGATCATCGTGAAGCTCAAGCGGCACATGCACGGCGAGCTGCCCGGGCCGATTCACGGCGAGCTGATCAAGGCCGATGAGCTGTGGGCGTGCACGACCTGCATGGCATGCGTGCAGGAGTGTCCGGCGTTCATCGACATCGTCGACACCATCGTCGACCTGCGGCGCTATCTGACCCTCTCCGAGGGCGCCCTGCCTTCGACGGCGCCCCAGTCGCTGCAGAACATCCAGCGGGCCGGCAACCCGTGGGGGCTACCGGCCGGCGAGCGCCTGGCGTGGGCGCAGGGCCTGGACGTGCCCCTCATGCACGCCGACCGCGAGGTCGAGTACCTGTACTGGGTCGGCTGCTCGGCCTCGTACGACCGCCGCAACCAGGCGATCGCGCGCGCGGTGGTCAAGATCCTCAAGGCGGCGGGCGTGAGCTTCGGCGTCATGTCGGAGGAGCGGTGCCATGCCGAGGTCGGCCGGCGGCTCGGCGAGGAATACCTCTACCAGACCGTCGCGCAGGAGAACATCGAGACGATCAAGCAGTACCGCTTCCGCAAGGTGATCACGCACTGCCCGCACTGCTTCAACACGATCAAGAACGAGTTCCCGCAGTTCGGCGGAACATACGAAGTCCTCCATCACTCGCAGGTCATCCAGGCGCTGATCGCCGAGGGACGGATCACGCCGACGAAGCCGCTGGACGCCTCGATCGCGTTCCACGACTCCTGCTACCTCGGGCGCTACAACGGCATCCTCGACGCGCCGCGGGCCGTGGCGAAGGCCGTGCCGGGGCTTCGGCTGGTCGAGCTGCCCCGGAGCCGCGAGCGGGGGCTCTGCTGCGGCGGGGGCGGCGGGCACATGTGGATGGAGGTGAAGGCCCAGAAGCGCGTGAACCTGATCCGGGTCGAGGAAGCCCTCGACGCCAAGGTGAACGTGGTCGCGACGGGATGTCCGTTCTGCCTGGCCATGATCGATCTGGGCCGGAAGGTGAAGGGAGCCGAGGAGACGCTGGCCGTGAAGGACGTGAGCGAGCTGGTGGCCGAGAGCCTCCCGTGAGGGCGCTGCTGCGCGCCCTGCCGGCGATCATCCGGACCGTTCGCGGCCTTGCCGCGGACCCGGTCCTGCCCAAGGCGACGAAGATCGCGCTGGCGGCCGCCGTCCTCTACGTCGTCTCGCCGGTGGACCTGGTCCCCGACTTCATCCCGGTGCTCGGCTACCTGGACGACCTGATCATCGCCGCGATCATCGTCGACGGAATCCTGAATTTCGTGGACCGCGGCGTGGTGCTCAAGTACTGGCCCGGCAGCCCCGAGCTCCTGGAACGGGTCGCGCGCTCGGCGCGGGTGCTCGCCGCCTGGGTCCCGAAACGGCTCAAGATTCGGATCTTCTCGCCTCGGTAGCGTCCGCGACCGTGGCGCCAGGGAGGGCGTGATGGCTGGATCCGTGGGCTTCATCGGTCTCGGGAACATGGGCCGACCTATGGCCCTGAACCTCGTCAAGCACGGCTTTCCACTGATCGTGCACGACATCGACCCGGCGAAGGTCGAGCCGCTGCGAGCGCGGGGCGCGACGGTCGCCGACTCGCCGGAGCGGGTCGCCGCCGGCGCCGATCGCACGATCTGCATGGTGGAGACGACCGCCCAGGCCGAGACGGTCATCGCCGGTCCTCACGGGATCGTCCGGACCGCGAGGCCCGGCCACATCGTCATCTGCATGAGCACGATCGACCCGTTCGCGGCGCGGCGCCTGGCCGACACGCTGGCGCAGAGCGGAGTGGCCATGCTCGACGCGCCGGTGAGCGGCGGCACCGTGCGCGCCGAGAGCGGCGAGCTCTCGGTCATCGGCGGCGGCGCCCCGGAAACCTTCGAGGCGTGCCGCGATCTCTTCAAGGCCATGGGCACCAAGATCTTCCACGTGGGCGGGCTGGGGCAGGGGCTCGCGATGAAGCTCGTCAACAACATGCTGGTCCAGGTCAACGCGGTCGCGGTGGCCGAGGCGCTCGTGCTGGGCGTCAAGGCCGGTCTCGATCCGCGCACGATCTACGAGGTCGTGCGGGTCAGCACCGGGACGAGCAACGCGTTCGAGCGGGGAGTGCCGCGAATCCTGGCGCGCGACTTCTCGCCGACGGGCACGATCGACATCTCGTACAAGGACCAGGAGCTCGAGACGGCGTTCGCGAAGCAGCTCGGCGCGCCCCTCCTGCTCGCCAACGTGAGCCAGCAGGTCTACCAGATGGCGCGGGCGGCCGGGCTCGGCAAGCAGGACGGGACGGCCATCATCCAGGTGCTGGAGAAGCTCGCGGGCGTCCGGGTCGGAGGCTAGAGCAGGAGCTCGCGG
>QHSM01000352.1 GCA_003221595.1 Candidatus Rokuibacteriota bacterium
GACGAAGAGCTTGCGACCGGTGAGCGGGCCGGGCACGGCGCACGTCAGCGTGACGCCGTCGAGCTCGAAGGAGCCGCTCTCTTCCACGAGCGCCAGCGTCGCGAGGCGCTCGCCCGCCGCCAGCGCGGGCAGCAGGCGCTTGTGCTGCGCCGGGCTCCCGGCGGCGAGCACGAGCGACGTCGCCACTACCGCGCTCGGCACGAACGGGCCGGGAAGACCGGCGCGTCCCATTTCTTCAGTCAACAGAATGACGTCGAGCAGCGAGCCGCCGCTGCCGCCGAGCTCGAGCGGGATCAGGAGCCCCGCCCAGCCCAGCTCGGCCATCCGACGCCAGAGCGTCTCGTCGAAGCCGCGGGCGTCGAGAGCCAGGCGCTGCGCCAGCTCGGGCGGACAGTGCTGGCGGAGAAACGCGCGCGCCGTCGAGATCAGGATCTGCTGGGCCGGCGAGGGGCGGAAGTCCATCAGCGCCGCGCCTCCACGGCCACTTTCGGCTCGGCGGGCAGACCGAGGCCGCGCACGGCGACCGACGAGCGAAGGATCTCCGCCGTGCCGCCGGCGATGGTGTGGCCGAGGGTCGTCAGATAGAGGTGCGAGATCTGTCCGCCGAGCTTGGCCCAGCGCGAGCCCTCGCGCAGAGGACCCCAGACCCCCAGCAGATCCATGCCGAGGCGAGCCAGCTTCTGTCCGGTCTCGTCGGCGTAGACCTTGGCCATCGCGGTCTCGTAGGTGAGGGGCGCACCGTCGCGGATGAGACAGCCCGTGCGATAGAAGATGAGACGCAGCGCGGCGATGTCGGCGGCGACCGCCGCGAGCCGCCGTCGCAGGCCGGGGTCGCGCGCCAGCGGGACGCCGCGGACGTGCGTCGTGTTGGCGTAGCTCACGAGCTGCCGGAGCACCCGCCCGAGCGCCGGCGCCTTGTAGAAGCGGCCCCAGAACCGGTCGGCGTCGAGCCCGTTCAGCAGCGCCTGGAAGCCATCGCCCTCGGGGCCGAGCATCAGCTCGGCCGACACGCGCACGTCGTCCAGGAACACCTCGTGGTGATAGACCTCGCCGGTCAGGCTCCGGATCGGGCGAATGTCCATGCCCGGCGTCCCGTTCGCCACCACGAACATGCTGAAGCCGCGGCTGCGGCGCGCCTCCCGGCTGGTCCGGGCGAACACGAGCCCGTGCGTCGCGATGCCGGCGTGGCTCGACCAGATCTTGTGGCCGCGGATCACATAGTGGTCCCCGTCCCGGCGAGCCTCGGTCTTGAGGGCCAGAAGGTCCGAGCCGGCGTCGGGCTCGCTGTAGCCCTGCCAGAACGTCGCGTCGCCGCGGGCGATCGCCGGCAGCACCTCGCGGCGCAGACGCTCGGTCCCGAACTCGATGATGGCGTCGGCCGTTTGCCAGACGCCGGCCAGCGGGCCGAACGGCGCGCCGGCGAGCGCCAGCTCTTCCATCAGGACGAGCTTCATGAACATCGGCTCTTCGCGGCCGCCGTAGGTCTTCGGCCAGCACATGCTGAGCCAGCCCTGGGCACCGAGCGCCTTCAGAAAAGCGCGCGAGTTGGCGCCCGAGCCGTAGCCCGCGTCCATCCCGTCGATCGCGAATGTCTCGGGCGGGTTCGCGCGAAGAAACCGGCGAACCTCCTCCGCGAACGTCCGCTCGGCGTCGTTGAAGTCGAAATCCATCGGATGCGCAGGATAGCGTATGGTGTGGCCATGCGATACGGATTCTATCTACCGACCCGCGGCGGGACCGCGACACCCGAGGCGCTCGAGACGCTCGTCCAGCGTGGCGAGGCCCTCGGCTTCGCGTCCGTGATGATCGCCGACCACCTGGTGTTTCCCGTCACGATCAAGTCGAAGTATCCGTACACGGTGACCGGGGTCTTCCCGGGCCAGGGCGACGTGCTCGATCAGCTCTCGCTGATGGCGTTCGTCGCCGCCAAGACGGAACGCCTGCGCCTGGTCACGAGCGTGATGATCGTGCCGTACCGCAATCCGGTGCTGACGGCGAAGGCGCTCGCGACCATCGACGTGCTCTCGAAGGGCCGTGTCACCGTCGGCGTCGGCGTGGGATGGATGCGCGAGGAGTTCGAGGCGCTGGGCGCGCCCGATTTCGACCGGCGCGGCGCGGTGACCGACGAGTACCTCCGGATCTTCAAGACGCTCTGGACCGAGAGCCCCGCGTCCTTCGCCGGCCGGTTCTACCGCTTCGACGCGCTCCGCTGTCAGCCGCAGCCCGTGCAGAAGCCACATCCGCCGATCTGGGTGGGGGGCCACAGCAAGCCGGCGCTGCGCCGGGCGGCGCGACTCGGCGACGGCTGGCATCCCGTCGGCGCCAACCCCGCGGTGCCGCTGCCGCCCGCGGAGCTGCGTGCGCTCCTCGACGAGCTCTATCGCCTCACCGAGGCGCACGGCCGCGACCCGACGTCGCTCGCGATCTCGTACAAGGCGCCGGTGTACGACGCGGGCCAGGTGCTGCTCGGGCCGGGCGGCGAGCGCCGGCCGTTCTCGGGGGGTGCCGCGAAGATCGCGGACGACATCGCGACCTACGCGCGGCTGGGCGTGAGCGAGATCGTCTTCGACTTCAGGAGCGAGAGCCTCGCCGAGAGCCTCGAGCGGATGGAGAGCTTCGGGCCGGTGATCCGACAGACCGCGCACGTGTGACGGCTGTGTTACGCTCTCGCCGGGGTGAACGCCCGATGATCCAGGAGCCCGCTCGCATCGGTATCGTGGGCGACTTCGACCCGGCGAATCGCACTCATCGGTTCACCGTCGCGGCGCTCGGGCACGTCGGTTTGCGCTTCGAGTGGGTGCCGACGGACGCGCCCGGGGACTGGAACCAGATTCTCGCCGCCTACGACGGCCTCTGGATCGCGCCGTCGAGCCCGTACCGGAGCATGGACGGCGCTCTCGCCGCGATCCGCTACGCCCGGGAGCGCGGCGTGCCCCTCGTCGGCACCTGAGGCGGCTTCCAGCACGCGATCGTCGAGTTCGCGCGCAACGTTCTCGGGTTCCGAGACGCCGATCACGCCGAGACGAACCCCGGCGCCGAGCGACTCGTCGTCACGCCGCTCGCCTGCTCGCTCGTCGGACAGACGCAGCGCGTGGTGCTGCTGTCCCGCACGCGCGCCGCGCGCCTCTACGGCGCCCAGGAAGCAACCGAGGACTACTACTGCAACTACGGCGTGAACCCGGACTACCGTCTGCGGCTCGAGGCCAGCGGGCTGCGGGTCAGCGGGGTGGGCGGCGAGGGCGAGATCCGGATCGTCGAATTGCCCGAGCACCCTTTCTTCATGGCCACGCTGTTTCTCCCGCAGGCGCGCTCGACCGCGGCGAGCCCCCATCCACTCATCGCGGGCTATGCGGCCGCCGTCGCCGCCGGCCAGCCTGCGCGGCGCCGCCTCGTGACGGCGCGACCGTAGGGCGCGCGACGGGCGGGCGCTAGGCGTTCAGTCGCCGGCGCAGGAAGCCGAGCAGCCCCTGCGGCAGGAAGATGACCATGATGATGAAGATGATACCGACGGGAATCAGGTAGTACTCGGTCAGGAAGCGCGAGAGCCCCTCGCGCAGCAGCAGGAAG
>QHSM01000353.1 GCA_003221595.1 Candidatus Rokuibacteriota bacterium
ATTCACCGAGGTGGCCGGAGTGACGGAGAAGTCACTGCCCGCGACGGCGACGGCGGTGCCCGAGCAGGCGCTCTCGCACCCGTTGACGTCGACCGCCGTCACCGCCGCGGAGTACGGCGTGCCGGTGGTGAGCCCTCTGATGCGGGCGCTGATCGTCTCGCCGCCGGGAGTCGTGGTCGGGGACGCAACCTGGATGAAGGTGGCGCCGGGACACGGCGTGCCGGGAGACACGGCGTAGTAGAGCCGATAGAACCCGAGATCGGTCAGCTGACTCCCGTCGGCATTCGTCACGGGGGCGGTCCAGGACGCGTCGAGGACACCTGCGCTTCCGGGATTTGTAGAGAGGGCGACTGCGATCAGTCCGAGACAGAGTCCGCCGAGCCGCCGCGTGATCGTGATTTCCTCCAAGGAAGTCCCCTGGGCCCACGGGTGTGGCATACTCGGCGTGCGCCGCGAGGGCTCACCGTGTTCGAGGAATCTTCCCTGTGTGAGTACCAGAGTGCAGGGGCGATGCCAAGCCCGATTTGCCTTCGCCACCCCCTCGTAACGCCGCGGAATCGAGGGAACTCGCACCGTTGCGCCGGTTGCGGGCCGACCGGGCGCCGTGAGCGAGTGTCATGCGCCCGACACTACCCACTGCTTTTTCTGACATCTCAAAATCAAGAACCCCTGTGCGCCCGCCGGCGTGATGATAGAGCCGGGACGCGAACCCGTGACGCTCAGGCGACGGCCCGAAACCTTGAAGGCAGCTCGTGAGTTACAATCCGGCTCTAGCGGAGGCGGGCAACGACATGACTGAAGTGGGATCCTCCTCGACCGTCGCGCCCGCGGTGTTGAGGGACCTGTATAAGGAGTCCTGGCGCCACCATCTGAAGATTCCCCTCTTCTACCTCCTGTTGATCACGGCGGGGTATCTGGCGTGGACCACGCCGGCCTGGTGGCTACGGTGGGGGATGTACGGGTGCATGGGCTATCTCTGGATGAGCATCGTCACCTTGATGCACGACTGCACGCACAGCACCCTGTTCGCGGCCCGGTGGAAGAATTGGGCATTCGGCATCTTTTCCATGATTCCGCTCGTCGTCACCTTCATCACGTTCAAAGAGGATCATCTGGAGCATCATCGCTACAACCGCACCGCGAAAGATCCCGATGCCTTCACCATGGGGAACCGGAGCGCGCTCGAGTTTCTTCTCTTCTACGCCTACATTCTGATCGGTGGAGTCCTGACGGTCGTCCACTTCACGATCATCTACCCCATCCAGAAGTTCAATCGAAGGCAATGGCTCATTCATGGGTTCGAGCTGGTGTTGCGCGTCGTGGCGCTGGGAGGATTGCTCATCTGGACCGCCCGTGCGGGTGTGCTCGCTCAGTTTCTGGCCCTCTGGCTGATCCCTGCCTACATCTTCTCCCTGCTGAATAGCATCCGCTTCCTCGCGGAGCATTACGAGACGCCGTGGAACGAAGGACAGCTGCTGGGCACCAGAACCATCATCAGCAACCAGGTGCACAGCTTCTTCTGGAACAACATCAACTACCACATCGGCCACCACGTCTACCCGGGAGTTCCATGGCACAACCTGCAGAAGCTGCACGCAGCGTTACTCCCAGAAATCGAACGAACAAAGGCCGTCGTAGACTCGAGCTATTTCGGCGTCCTCTGGAAAGCGTGCCGGCGCGGGCCGGAATCAATCGAGAGGAACGCGCGGCTTCTGCGCGAAGCGCGAACACCCGTCAGCCAGGCGCGCCCTGGATGAGTCGCGGCATCGAGTAGCGAGCTCATCGATGGCATAATGCGCTCCACGGATGTGGTCGGCGGGGACGGGCGATCACGGAATATCAGCGAGGATGAGATGCTGACCCAAAGCGACATCGACCAGCGCGTCTTCGACCTCTACGACGAGTACTGCCACGGGCACATCGACCGGCGCGAGTTCCTGCAGCGCGCGAGCGCCCTCACGGTGGGTGGCGTCTCGGCGCTGGCGATGGCGCAGGCGCTGCTGCCCCGCTATGCGGCCGCCCAGACGATCTCCTTCACCGATCAGCGGATCAAGGCCAAGTACGTGGAGTATCCGTCACCCGGCGGCACCTCGGGCACCATGCGCGGATATCTCGTGCAGCCGAGCGGGCCAGGGCCGTTTCCCGCCGTCCTGGTGATCCACGAGAACCGCGGGCTCAATCCCTACATCGAGGACGTGGCGCGCCGGGCCGCGACCGAGGGATTCCTGGCGCTCGCCCCCGACGGGTTGTCGCCGGTCGGCGGCTACCCGGGCAACGACGACGACGGCCGCGCGCTCCAGGCGGGCCTCGATCAGGCGAAGCTTCGTACGGACATGGTCACCAGCGCGCGCTATCTGAAGGCGCAGGCACTCTCCACCGGCAAGCTCGGGGTCACCGGGTTCTGCTGGGGCGGCGGCACGACCAACTTCCTCGCGGTCACGCTCGGCGCCGAGATGAAAGCGGGCGTTCCCTTCTACGGCGCGGCGGCCGAGACCGCGCGCGTGGCGGACATCAAGGCGCCACTCCTGATCCAGTACGCGGAGAACGACGAGCGGATCAACGCGATGTGGCCGGCCTTCGAGGGTGCGCTGAAGGCGGCGGGCGTGCCGTACGAGATGCACATGTATCCCGGCACCCAGCACGGCTTCCACAACAACTCGACGCCGCGGTACCAGGAAGCCGCGGCCAAGCTGGCGTGGGAGCGGACGATCGCGTTCTTCAAGAAGCATCTGGCGTGACGCAGCATCGGGTGTGAGCCCGATCGGAGGAATCCGAGCATGATCAAGAAATTCGGCAGCCTGTTCGCGGGCCACGTCGATCTGGACCACGAGGGGCTGGACGGCACGGCGGCCAACGACCGCTGGCTGCCCGACGAGGAGCTCGCCGGCGTCTTTCCGAAGAGCGAGGCGATCGCGAAGCTGATGGACCGGAGGGGCTACGACACGTTCTGGCTGGCCGAGCATCACTTCCAGCGCGAAGGGTACGAGTGCATTCCGAACATCCTGATGCTGGCCCTCCACCTCTGCCACATCACGAAGAGCATCAAGATCGGCTGCGGCTTCAACATCGCGCCGATGTGGCATCCGCTCCGGATGGCCGAGGACTACGCCACCGCCGACTGGCTGACCGGCGGGCGGGTCATCTTCGGCGTCGGACGCGGCTATCACACGCGCGAGGTCGAAGTGTTCGGGGCGCCGCTCCGCGACCAGGAAGCCAACCGCGAGCTGTTCGAGGAGCAGGTCGACCTCATCTTCAAATCGTTCAACCAGCGCGCCTTCTCGCACCAGGGCAAGTACTACACGATCCCGCCGCCCCAGGTGCCCTACCGCGGGTACGAGCTCTCCGAGATCTCGCTGGTGCCGCGTCCGAAGACGCTGCCCGTCGAGTGCTGGCAGCCGGTGGTCAGCGCCAGCACACGCGCGCTGGACTTCATGGCCCGGCACGACATCAGGGGCATCATCGGCGGCGGCGCCGCGCAGGGCGGCGCCAACGAGAAGGTCGTGCACGCGTTTCGGGAGGCCCGGGCCCGCGCCGGCAAGGAGACCAGGCTGGGCGGCGACCTCTGCATCGGGTTCTCGTTCTACATCGCGGACAGCGTCGAGCAGGGCATCAAGGAAGCGACGCCGTTCTTCGAGGAGAACATCAAGATGTTCGCGCCGCTCGGCTTCGTGCCGGGCCTGACGCCGGAGCAGATCGACGCCGTCGCCGACCCCAAGCGCGCGCGGCACGCCGGGCTGCCGACCCTGCGCAACGCGATCAAGGCGGGCACGTGGCTGATCGGCCCGCCGGAGCAG
>QHSM01000336.1 GCA_003221595.1 Candidatus Rokuibacteriota bacterium
GTGACAGATCGAGACACACGCCGCGCGGGCCCAGTTCGCGCGGCGTTTTTGTTTGCCCGCCAATCCCGGAGGGCAACCCCGCCACGATGGCGGGAGCACGGGGCTTGAAGACCCCCTAAAGAGAGGTTCGAGGTATGGCTCAGGGACAGGTGAAGTGGTTCAACGATGCGAAGGGTTATGGATTCATCACACAGGAGGGCGGCGAGGACGTCTTCGTCCACTACAGCGCCATCCAATCCCAGGGGTTCAAAAGCCTCGCTGAAGGTGACCGGGTCGAGTTCGAAGTGACTCGCGGTCCGAAGGGTCTTCAGGCAGCCAACGTCAGGAAGGTCTAACAGTCCCTCCTTGTATACTCCCGCCCGGGCCCGGCGACGGGCCCGGGTGCTCAACGCGCACAAAGCACCGAAAGGCGTTTCCAGTCATGGTCCCTTCATTTGATGATCTTTCATTGACCCCGGCGATGCGTGAAGCGATCGCCCGCGTGGGCTACACCACGCCCACTCCTATCCAGGCGCAGGCGATCGGTCCGATCCTCGAGGGACGCGACCTGATCGGGTGCGCCCAGACCGGCACCGGCAAGACCGCGGCGTTCGCGATCCCGACGATCGAGCGTCTCACCGGGGAGGGCTTGACGCCCCCGACACGCGGCGGCCTGCGACCGCCGCGCGCCCTCGTGCTGGCTCCCACGCGCGAGCTCGCGCTCCAGATCGCGGAAGCCTTCGACGTCCTCGGCCGCGCCCAGGGTGTCACCGTCGCCGTGCTCATCGGCGGAGAGTCGATGGGCCCGCAGCTCGCGGCGCTCCAGCGGAGACCCGACGTCATCGTGGCGACTCCGGGCCGGCTCTTCGATCACGTCGAGCGGCGGACGCTCGCCCTCGGCACGCTGCGCATCGTCGTCCTCGACGAGGCCGATCGCATGCTCGACATGGGCTTCGCGCCGCAGGTCGAGCGCATCCTGCGCGTGACCCCGCTCGATCGCCAGACGCTGTGCTTCTCGGCGACGATGCCGACCGAGGTCGCGGCGCTGGTTCGGCGCCACCTCGTCCGTCCGGTTCGCGTCGACGCCGGTGTCATTGCGCGGCCGGTCGCCCGAGTCAAGCAGATGCTGTACAGGGCGCAGGCTCAGGAGAAGACGCCGCTGCTGCTCCGCCTTCTCGGTGAGGAGAGGGGCCAGACGCTCGTCTTCACGCGCACCAAGCACCGCGCCGATCGCGTGGCGCGCGCCGTCGGCGCGGCGGGTCACCGTGTGACGCGCCTGCATGCCGACCGCTCGATGTCGCAGCGCCGCGAGGCGCTGGACGGCTTCCGGAGCGGGCGCTACCGCGTGCTGATCGCCACCGACATCGCGGCGCGCGGCATCGACGTGCCGGAGATCGCTCATGTGGTGAACTTCGATCTGCCCCACACGGCGGAGGATTACATCCATCGAATCGGCCGCACCGCGCGGGCCGATGCGAGTGGCCGCGCCACGAGCTTCGCCGCGCCCGAGGAGCTGGCGCAGCTGCGCACGATCGAGCAGCATCTGGGACACCCGGTCCCACGGAACTAGACATCCCGGTCACGGAGACCGGGAATCACCGGAGCGTAAAGCTCCGCAACTCAGAAAGAGGAGTGTCATGGCACAAGGAACGGTGAAGTGGTTCAACGACGCGAAGGGCTTCGGGTTCATCACGCAGGAAGGCGGCGAGGACGTGTTCGTCCACTTCAGCGCCATCCAGGCGTCGGGCTTCAAGAGCCTGAGCGAGGGTGACCGCGTGGAGTTCGAGGTGACGCGGGGCCCCAAGGGTCTCCAGGCCGCGAACGTCCGCAAGGCCTGAGCTAGCTCGAAGCGCCGGGTTCGTCCCTCACGCAACGAGTGCCGGGGGAGTCTGAGGGGGGGCCGCTCCCCTCAGACAATAAAAAGCCCCGACGGAGGCTGCGGCGCGTTGCAACTCTTCGTTCGCGCGTCGCGCCGCCCCGCTGGTGAGAGCGGGACCGTCGGGGCCGGTGGCGCCTGGACTCCCAGGCGTTCCACCTTGAGCTAGCGTGGAGCTTGCCTAGGAGGCAGCCACCTCACAGATCACCGTAGGATTACACATCGGCTGGATCACCTCCTATTCTCGGCAAGGCCGCCACGCGGGCCCAGTCCCCACCTACCCAGAACCGGATGCCGACTCCCGGCCCGGGGCTCGACCACGTCCGCCGTCGGCGGAATTGTCGGCGGGGGACGCTACTGGAACGCTGTGACGTTCCGGCCGATTTCGCCCCAATCCTACACCCAGGCGGCGTGTGATCCAAAGCACAAAGTGCTGCCCCGCGTCACTTGACGACGATGCGCGTCCGGTTGCGCTCCCAGAGTCCGCTGCCGACGCCCTCGACCTTCCGGAGCTCTTCCGGCTTTTTGAACGGACCGTGGGCGTCGCGGTACTCGACGATCTTCTCGGCTACCTGCCGGCCGACGCCGTCGAGCTTCATCAGCTCCTTCACGCCGGCAGTGTTGATGTTGACGGCCGGACCGGCGGGCGCCTCGGCCTGGGTGGCCGATGAACGCGCCGGGGGCGCGCCGGCGGCCGGCCACGGCGCCAGCGATGCACACGAGAACACGAGCGCGGGGATGAGCGTACGACGGTGACGCATGGGATTTCTCCTGTGTTGGAGGTGCACGGCACGCTCGCGAGCGTTGCCATTGAACCCGCCGTCAGCAGAATGCGTCAACGTCCAATGATTCAGACACGCGAGATGGATACCGGTCAGTCGCGCGCGGCTTCGTGAAGGCGGTCGAGATACGCCTGCCACTCCACCGGGACCAGCGATTTCTTCCGCGTGTTGCACTCCTTGCAGGCCGGAACGACGTTGCCGCGCGTCGATCGGCCGCCGCGCGCGAGCGGCACGACATGGTCCATGGTCAGCGCGCGGTGTCCGACGACGCGACGGCAGTAGTAGCACACGCCGTCCGCGATGCGCCGCTTCCACCACTGACTCGCTCGCAGCTCGCGCGCGCCGGCCCGCGCGCGCCGGAGCGTCGCGGGCTCGACGGGCTCGTCGAGCTCACTCATGCGTCGCGAGCGCCGTCGAGAGCTGCTCCCACTCGCGCATGAGCCACATCACCTGCTCCTCGGCACGCTTACGCTCGGCGGTCGCTTCGCGCACGCGCTCGCCGTCCGTGTAGAGGGCCGGGTCGCCCAGCCGCTGGCCGAGCTCGGCGAGCCGAGCCTCCAGCGCATGAATCTGCCGCTCGACCTCCTCGAGCCGCCGTCGCAGCTCGCGCACGTCCTTCGTCACCTGGTCGCTGCGCCGGGACGACCCGCGACGCGATGCGTGCGGCGCCTCCGCCGGCGCCGCCGGGCGCGGGCGCGCCGGGGCCGGACGCGGTGGCGCTGCCGGCGCCGCCACCGGCGCGGTCGCGGCGCGGGCCTTCGAGTCGAGATAATCGTCGTAGCTGCCCCGATAGGTCACGAGCGCCCCGCGGCCGATCTCGACGATCTCGGTCGCGATGCGATTGATGAAGTAACGATCGTGGGAGATGAACACGATCGTGCCCGGAAACGCCGCGAGCGCCCCCTCGAGCACCTCGCGCGAGGCCAGGTCGAGGTGGTTGGTCGGCTCGTCCAGACACAGGAGTGCGGCCGGGCGCACCAGCATCTTCGCCAGGGCCACGCGCGCCTTCTCGCCGCCCGACAGCACCGCGATCTTCTTCTCCACCGCGTCGCCCGAGAAGAGAAAGGTGCCCAGGATGGTCCGGAGCCGCGTCTGGCCGAGCTCCGGGGCCGCGCGCTCCAGCTCCTCCAGGACCGTCAGGGACGGCGTCAACGCCTCGAGCTGGTGCTGCGCATAGTAGTGGACGGCCACGTGCGTGCCGAGCGTCCGCTCGCCCAGATCGAACGGGAGCACGCCCGCCACCATCCTGAGCAGCGTCGACTTGCCGGCGCCGTTGGGGCCGACGAGAGCGACGCGCATGCCTCGCTCGACCTCGAAGTCGACGGACGCGTAGACGACGTTGTCGCCGTACGCCTTTCGGACCCCGGCGAGCGTCGCCACGCGCCGGCCGGTGCGCGGGGGCTGGGGAAAGGCGAACCGGATCACACGCGCGTCGCGCTCGACCTCAACGAGCTCCATGCGCTCGAGCATCTTCACGCGGCTCTGCACCTGGCGGGCCTTGGACGCCTGGTACCGGAAGCGCTCGATGAACCGCTCGATCTCGGCCACGCGCTTGGCCTGGTTCCGCGCCTGCGCCTCGAGCAGCTCGCGGCGCGCTTCGCGCTGCACCAGGTACTCGTCGTAGTCGCCGGGATAGACCGTCACTCCCGACGGCCCCAGGTCGGCGATCGACGTGACCATGCGGTTCAGGAAGTAGCGGTCGTGCGAGACGATGACGACCGTGCCCTCGTAGTCGACCAGGAAGGACTCGAGCCATTCGAGCGACTCGATGTCCAGGTGGTTCGTCGGCTCGTCGAGCAGGAGGAGCGACGGACGCTGGAGCAGGAGTCGCGCGAGCGCCGCGCGCATCCGCCACCCGCCCGAGAACTCGGTGAGCGGGCGGGCAAAATCGGTCGGTCGAAACCCGAGGCCGCCGAGGATCGCCTTGACCTCGGTCTCGAGCCGGTAGCCGCCCAGCGCCTCGAACCGGTGCTGCAGGTCGCCGTAGCGCGCCGTCAGCGCGTCACTGCCGACGCCGCGGGCCGCCGTCGCGAGCTGCGCGGCGATTTCCTCCATCTCGCGCTCGACCTGCCAGACGTCGGCGAAGCCGGCGAGCGCCTCGCCCAGCACGGAGCTCGTCGGGCTGGAGGCGGCCTCCTGCGGGAGATAGCCGACGGTCGTCTCGCGCGGCCGGCTGATGCGCCCGGCGTCCGGCTCCTCGACGCCGGCCAGCAAGCGACAGAGAGTCGTCTTGCCGGCGCCGTTGGGACCGACCAGCCCGATTCGCTCGCGGTCGGCGATCCGCCACGATAGCTCGTGGAGAACCGTCTGCCCGGCGTAGCTTCTCGAGATGCCGTCGAGCTGGATCATACGGGCGCGGGATGTCGGGACCGGGTCCCGCTCATCCCATGCTCTGGACCTTCTCGGGCAGGATCTTGACGATGACGCGCACCTCGCCGGGCCGGCGATTGGCGTACCGATCGCGGCCCGTGTACTTCTTGGAGAGCGTGTCGATGTGCGCGTCGGCGTCCTTCTCGGTCATCTCGACGACGCGTCCGCGTACCTGAACGTAGCGGTAGGGGTTGTCAGGATCCTGCACCGAGAGCGCGACCTTCGGGCTCCGCTGGAGGTTCTTGTCCTTTGCCCGGCCCCGGGCGGTGTTGAAACGGACGTGCGTGCCGTCGTAGTCGACCCAGACCGGGGTCACCTGCGGCGTGCCGTCGCGGCCGACGGTCGCGACGTGGGCGAACGCCTTCTTCGCAAAGATGTCGCGGAAGCTCTCCGGGATCGTCGCCATGATCTCTTCCTCCGATCAGCCAGTAGTTGTCGTCAGCTCGCCGGCGCGGGCGTCGGCCATGGCGCGCAGGGCGAACAGCATTCGGATCACGCATTGCTGGACGAGGAGCGCGTCCTGCGTGAACGGATCCGCGAGCCACTCCCCCGCCCACCCGGGCTTCTCGGCCGTGAAGCCGAGCGTGGGAGACAGGGCACCGAGCCGCAGCAGGAGGTCGTCGGCCGGAAGCCCCGAAGCCCGCAGCCGCGTCACGACGGCCGCTCGAACGGCGGCGTTCCAGACGCCGGTCAGCCCCTCGATCAGGGCCGCGTAGCAGGTCAGCTCCTGGCGGTCGCCGAACTGCTTGAGGACCGCCGGCACCAGCGGATTCACCGCGGCGTCGCCCTCCTCGTCCACACCGAACAGCGGGCCGATCACCGGATCGGTCTGCGGCTGGGCGAGCCGCTCGAGAAGCTCCAGGGCGGCCGCCGCCGGAATCGCCGGAAGCTTGGCCAAGCGCTCGAGCAGCGGGGCATCACCGGCCATCACCTATCCTCCCACGCGCGTCGGCTCGCCGCGCATCTCGGCGCGCGCCAGGTCCTGCGCGCGCCCGGGCGGCACCAGGAACGATGAGGCGAGCGCGGCGACACAAACGGCGAAGCCCACCACGAAGACGTCGTGCAGCGCCTCGGCCATGGGCAGCGCCGCGTGCAGCCGCTGCGACATCACGGCGCCCATGACCGACAGGCCCAGGGTCCCGCCGATCGACATGAAGAACTGCGTCATCGAGGTCGCCGCGCCGAGGTCCTGCCGGGCGACCACGCTCTGGACCGCGATGAGCATCGGCACCACCACGAGCCCCATCCCGACGCCGGCCAGCAGAACGTCCACCATCGCGGCGCCGTGGGTCAGCGCGGCCGACCACCGCGTGAACAGGAGAAACGCGCCGGTGAGGGCGGCCATTCCGGTGAACACGACCTTCCGGAAGCCAACCCGGAGGACCAGGCGCGCGCTCAGCACCGAGGTGAGCACCCAGCCGAGCACGAACGGCGTGAGGACCAGACCCGCGCCGGTGGCGCTGGCCCCGGTCACCGACTGCAAGAACAGCGGCACGAAGGAGAGCGCGCCGAACATCGCCATGCCGGCGAGGAACCGCGTGACCACGGCGGCGGCGACCATCCGGTTCTTGAAAAGCCGCGGCGGGACGATGGGCTCGGCCGCGCGCCGCTCCACCACGACGAACCCGACCAGCACGAGGCCGCCGAGGCCGAGGAGCGCGACGACGTCGATCGTCGACCAGGCCCCGACGCGCCCGGCCTCGACGATGGCGAGCAGGATCGCCGAGACGCCGGCCGCGAAGAGCGCAATGCCGGCCCAGTCCACGACGGGTTGCCGGACCGGCCGCGGGATCCCGCGAAGCGTGGTCGCCAGCACCGCCATCGCGATCGCGCCGATGGGGAGATTGATGTAGAACACCCAGCGCCACGAGACGTAGTCGGTGAGCATCCCGCCGACCCAGGGCCCGATGAGCGATGCCACACCCCACACGCTCGAGATATAGCCCTGCATCCGCGCCCGCCGCTCGAGGCCGAACAGCTCGCCGATGATCGTGTAGCCGAGGGTCATCAAGGCGCCGGCGCCGAGGCCCTGGATCATGCGGAACACGATCAGCTGCCCCATGTTCTGGGCCGCGCCCGACAGCGCCGAGCCGATGAGGAAGGTCATGAGCCCGGTCAGATAGATCGGCCGGCGGCCGTAGAGGTCGGAGAAGCGCCCCCAGAGCGGCATGGTCACCGTCTGCGTGAGCAGAAATCCCGAGAAGACCCACGAATAGATCCGGATGCCGCCGAGGCGCGCCACGACCGTGGGCATCGCGGTGGCGACCACTGTCGACTCGATCGCTGCCAGGAAGATGGACAGCACGATCCCGACGAAGACCCAGCGCTTCTGCGTCTCGTCCATCAGTGACCGCCGGTGCAGCCGGCGCAGCGGCACAGCGCCCGCAGGTCCGCGTACGCGTAGAGGCTCGTGTGCTGGTCGACCCAGGTCACGCGGAGCCCCTCGGCGGTGCGCTTGATGTCCTCGGGCCACGCCATCTCCGCGGGGACCGGATCGAGCGTGCCGCACTGCCCGCAGGCGCAGTCGCGCCGGAGCCGGTCGAAGGGATAGATGGATCCGTGGTCGTCGGCCCAGTCCACACCGAGCGCGTAGCGGCCGACCAGGTGCACGTCCTTGGGAACGCCCGGGTCGGGCTGACCGAGGATCTTGAGGCCGGAGCCCTTCTTCACGTGCCGCCGCCGACCGCCGGCTGTGCGAGGCGCATCCCGGCGAGCAGATAGTGCACGGCGAGATTCTGGTACTGCCCCCACGCGTCGCCACGCCGCCGGATCGCCTTCTCGCTCAGCGCCCGGCCGCGTCCATAGTAATGGTCGAACGCCTTGCGCACGGCGAGGTCGCCGGCCGGACAGATGTCGCCACGCCCCAGACAGCGGGCCAGGAACCAATCCGCGGTCCACCGGCCGAGCCCGCGGAGCTCGGTGAGTCGCGCGATGACCGTCTCGGTGGGCGCCGCGCTGATCGCCTCGAGATCGAGGGCGCCGGAGACGACGGCGCGGGCCAGGTCGCGGATGTACTCGGCCTTGCGCGTTGAGTACTTGAGCGCCCGCAGCTCGCGCGGCCGCGCCTTCGCGAGTCGCGCCGCCTCCGGAAAGGCCCACACGGTTTCGCGCCCGACCCGCACCGGCGTTCCGTACCGGTGCACCAGCCGCGCGCGGCACGCGAAGGCGAACGAGAGGTTGATCTGCTGAGCCGTGATCGACCCGACCAGCATCTCGAACGGCGTGGGCGCCAGGGTCGGCCTGAGACCGTAGAGGGGCTCGACGAGCGGAGCGAGCGCGGGATCGCCCTTCGCCATCCGGTAGAAGCCGGTCAGGTCGAAGTCGAGGCCGAGGATGCGACGCACCTCGGCGACCGCGGCCGCGCCGACCGCGGCGCCGGCGCCCGGAATCCGGATGACGATGCGCGCGTCGTCGACGGATCCGGTCCACCGGACTTCGTACGCAAGCAGTCGCCGCTCGACGCGTAGCACGCGGCGGAAGACGTCGTCAGCGACCCGATTCGTGGGATCTTCGCCCCAGCGGTGGTAGCGCGCGAGCGTACCGCGGACGTCCAGTGGGCCGTCGGGAGTGAGAACGATCTTCATCGAGTGACCACGCGGCTTCCGAGTGTACCAGAGAGTTGCTCGGGCCCCGCTACGCCGCCCGTCGCGGCGCGAACGCCGCGCCGCCGGCCGCTCGCTCCGCCGCTAGTGGCGGAGATGGTACGGCACGTCGGTGACGATGACGTTCTTGCGAAAGAGCATCGCGCCCTTGATGAGGAAGGCCGTCTGGTTGTGGAGCCCGAGCTGCCACCAGCGCGCCGGAATGAACTCCGGCAGCACGATCGTGACCACGTGGTTCTCTCCCTGCCCTTGCAGGTGGTCGATGTACTCGGTCAGCGGTCCGAGCAGCGACCGGTACGGCGAGCTCAGCACGATCAGCGGCGCGCCCATCCCGTACTTGCCCCACTTCTCCTCGAGGCGGCGCGTTCGCTCCGGATCCGTCTCCACGAACACGGCCTTCGCGTTCGGCGAGAGCGTCTGCGCGTACTGGATCGCCTTGACCACCCCGCGATGGAGATCGCCCACCAGCACCAGGACCGTGTTGGTCATCGGCGCCGGCTGGCCGAGGCCGTCGAGCGAGAGCTGCACCGCCACTTCCTCGTAGTGGCGATGCACCAGCGCGAAGACGGCGACCAGCGTCGGGATCAGCAGGACGACGATCCACGCGCCGTGCGTGAACTTGGTCGCGGCGATCGTGAGCATCACCAGGCCGGTGACGATCGCGCCCAGCGCGTTGAACCACCAGCGCCACCACCATCCCTCTTCCTTGCGGCGGAGCCACCGGCGCACCATGCTCGCCTGTGAGAGCGTGAAGGACAGGAAGACGCCGACCGCGTACAGGGGGATCAGCGCGTGGGTATCGCCGCGGAACATCACCAGCAGCAGCGCCGCCAGTCCGCCCAGGATCACGATTCCGTTGGAGAACACCAGCCGGTCGCCCTGCGTCGCGAACTGGCGCGGGATGAAGCGATCGCGCGCCAGGAAGAACGACAGCCGCGGAAAGTCGGCGAACGAGGTGTTGGCGGCCAGGAGCAGGATCAGCATCGTGACCGCCTGGAGCTCGTAGTAGAGAAACCCCCCGCCGAAGACGTGGCGCCCCAGCTGCGAGACCACCGTTTCCTCCGGGTGCGGCGTGATGCCGAAGTCGTAGGCGAGGAAGGTGATGCCCAGGAAGAGCACGATCAGGATCACCCCGAGCCACGTCAGCACGATCCGCGCGTTGTGCGCCTCCGGCGGCTTGAAGGCCGGCACGCCGTCGGAGACGGCCTCGACGCCGGTCAGCGCGGTGCAGCCGGAGGAGAACGCGCGCAGGACCAGGACGAGCCCGACCCCTTCGAGGCCGGGCGGGTGCCGCTGATAGGGCGCCTCCGGGAGGAAGTCGAACACGGCGCCGAGGCCGCCGTAGACGATCAGGCCGCCGAGGCTCGCGATGAACAGGAAGGTCGGCGCGGCGAAGAGCTTGCCCGACTCCCGGATGCCGCGGAGATTGGCGACCGCGATGGCCACGACCGCGGCCACGCAGAGCGCCGGACGATACCGGAACAGGGTCGGGACGGCGGACGTGAGGGCCGCGACGCCCGCCGCCACGCTCACCGCCACGGTCAAGACGTAGTCGATCAAGAGCGCCGCGCCGGCGACCAGGCCGGCCGGCACGCCGAGATTGTCCTTGCTCACGATGTAGGCACCGCCGCCCTGCGGGTACGCGCGAATCGTCTGACGATACGAGCTGACGACGATCGCGATCAGAACGGCGATGGCGATGCCGATCGGGATCGAGTAGCTGAGGGCGATCGTCCCGGCCAGGATCAGCACGAGCAGGATCTCTTCGGTCGCGTACGCGACCGACGAGAGCGCGTCGGAGGCGAAGACGGCGAGCGCGGTCGACCGCCCGAGTCGCTCGTGCCGTGATTGCGCGGTGGGGAGCGGACTTCCGAGAAAGAGACGCTTCAGCCGGCTCAGCCGCACGGGGCCCATCATACGACGGGCCGCGCGGCGAGCCTAGAAGGGCTGCGGCTGCCGATGCTGCTCCGCGATGTTTTCGAAGCGCGCGTACTGGGGCAGGAAGACGACCTCCACCGAACCAGTCGGCCCGTTACGCTGCTTGCCGACAATGACCTCGGCGACGTTGACCTTCTCGATCGGCAGATCATCCCGGTACATCGACGGCCGGTACAGGAACAGAATGAGGTCGCTATCCTGCTCGAGGGCGCCCGATTCGCGCAAATCCGACAGCTGTGGTCTGCGCTGCTCGCGAGTTTCGACCGCGCGAGAAAGCTGTGACAATGCGACGACCGGGACGGTCAATTCCTTGGCCAGCGCCTTGAGCGATCGCGAAATCTCGGAAATCTCCTGCTGCCGGTTGTCCATATGGGCGCGTCCCCGCATGAGTTGGAGGTAGTCGATGATCACGAGATCGAGCCCGTGCTCGGCTTTCATGCGGCGCGCCTTCGCTCGCGCTTCGAGCACCGTCAGGTTAGGGCTGTCGTCGATGAAGATCGGCGCCTCGCTGAGCCGCCCGGCCGCCGACGTGAGTCGGGTCCAGTCCGACGCTTGCAACATACCGGTGCGCACTGCCTGCGAGTCGACCTTCGCCTCCGCGCAGAGCATGCGCTGCACGAGCTGTTGCGCCGACATCTCGAGGCTGAGGATCAGCACCCTTCCGCGCAGCGTAATGCCGACGAATTGCGCGATGTTTAGGGCAAAGGCCGTCTTTCCGGTCGATGGGCGTCCCGCGATGATGACGAAGTCAGAAGGCTGGAAGCCAGACGTCATGAGGTCGAGCTTCTCGAAGCTGGTCGCGACGCCGGTGACGTGCTCCTTGCGCTCGTAGAGACGCTCGATGTACTCGAACGTGTTGCGCAGGATCTTGCCGATCGGGAGCGCGCTGCCCTCCAGCCGGCGCTCGGCGAGGCTGAAGATCCTCCGCTCGGCGTCGTCCACCAGCGTCTGCACGTCGTCCTTGGCCTCGAACGCCTGCGCGATGATCTGACTCGAGGTCTGGATGAGCTCGCGCAGCACGGCACGGTCGCGGACGATCGACGTGTACGAGCTGAGGTACGCGGAGATGGAGCCCTGCTCGACGAGCAGGGCCAGCACCGCGGGCCCGCCCACGAATTCGAGCTGATCGCCTCGCCGGAGCTCTTCGGTCAGCGTCAGCACGTCCACGGGCTCGCCCCGATCGAAGAGGGTCAGCATCGACCCGTAGATCACGCGATGGGCCTCGGTGTAGAAGTCCGAGGGCCTGAGGACCTCGATCACGCGCGGGAGCGTGTCGCGGCCTTCCATGAGGACGGCGCCGAGAACGGCGCGCTCGGCGTCCAGGTTGTGCGGCGGAATTCGCGCCGGAACTTCCAGCGGGCTCACGGACTCACTCTACCGCTGACCATGTGCGACGATCCTCAAACGCGCGCCGAGTGTTCGTCAATAAAATTCAGACGCGAGAGCCATTCGGTGGATGGCTTCGTGGACATCCGGTGGGTATCACCCGATCTTCCGTGGATGACGGGTGGATAGACAGGCGAGCCCCGGGGATGTGCTCCGTCGGGGGCTCGAGCGAGCGGCCGCCCGCTATTCGCGGGCGACCGTGACCTTGAGCTGCGCGGTGACTTCCGGGTGCAGACGCATGGAGACCGAGAACTCGCCGAGCGCCTTGATGGGCTCGTCGAGCGTGATGCGCTTGCGGTCCATCTGGATGCCGCGGGTGCCGAGGAAATCCGCGATGTCCTGCGCGGTGACCGAGCCGAACAGCTTGCCTTCCTCGGAGGCCTGCCGGCGCTCCTCGTACGCGAGCGCCTCGATGCGCGCGCGCAGGCTCTCGGCGTCGGCCTTCACGCGGTCGGCTTTCGCGTCCTGCTGCTTCTTGATGTGCTCGAGGTTCTTGAGGTTCCCGGCGGTGGCGGACAGCGCCAGCCGCTTGGGGATCAGGAAGTTCCGCGCGTAGCCGTCCGAGACGTCGCGCACTTCGCCGCGGCGGCCGACCTTCGTGACGTCGTCCAGGAGGATGATTTTCATCGCCCTAGTCCGCCGCGAGGTACGGCAAGAGCGCCACCGTCCGCGCCTGCTTGATCGCGTGCGTCAGCTGGCGCTGGTGCCGGGCACAGCTGCCCGAGATGCGCCGGGGAATGATCTTGCCTCGCTCGCTGACGAAGCTTCTCAGACGGCGCACGTCCTTGTAGTCGACGAGATCGACCTTGTCCACGCAGAACTTGCAGACCTTCCGCCGGCCGAACCGGCGGCGCTTTACGGGCTTCTGGGCTGTCGGGGGAATGGCTCGCTCCTTCTTCTCGTCTCGCGCCCTTACGCGCTAGAACGGAACATCGTCGTTACCGGACCCGGGCTCCTCGGCGAACGGCTCGGCCCCGGCCGGCACGGTCGCCGGCGCGGCCGCGCGGGCTCGTCCCATGAACTGGACGCGCTCGGCGACGACCTCGATGACGGTTCGCTTGCCGCCGTCCTTGGCTTCCCACTCGCGGGTCTGCAGCCGCCCCTCGACCAGGATGGGGCTGCCCTTGTCGAGGTACTCGCCGCAGCTCTCCGCCTGTTTGCCCCACACCACGACGGTGAGGAAGCAGGTTTCTTCGCGCTTCTCGCCCCCCTGCGTCGTGTAGTTGCGATTGA
>QHSM01000354.1 GCA_003221595.1 Candidatus Rokuibacteriota bacterium
CAGCGCCGGAAATGTGATCAGAGACGCGCCGCCCACGATCGCCGTGACGACTCCACCCGTGATCCCGGCGCCGAAGAGCATCAGTCCGGACTGACCGTCCATCTCTTCAGGCCCGAGACGCACGACGGCGCCAGCCGACCACGAGCCATGCGACGCCTCCGATCAGGCTCACGGCGATTCCCCCGAGCTCCGGAGCTCCCGGGCCGTAGCTGAGCTCGACGGTGCGGGTGTTTGCCCTCCCGTCCAGTCGTACCTCGAGATCGCCGATCCGTCCTCGCCGCGTCTCGACCGGCGCGCCGTCGACACGTGCGCGCCAGAGTGGATAGTACGCGATCCGCGTGGAGACCCAGCCGTCGCGATCGGCATCGGCGGTCAGCGTGATCGTCCAGCGGTCGCGAGCGACCGCGCGCGGAAGCGCGATCGCCTCTCGGCGGACGTAGATCAAGAACGGCGGCGCCGACGCGCGCCTTGCGAACGCGCGGTTGTCGTCGAGGGCACGCAGCCGGGATGCATCCTCGTCGAGCGCGACGACGACGCTGATCCCGAGCCGCTCCGCGTAGCCGTTGAACGTGTCCGGGTCTAGGGCGTCCAGCGCGCGGCCGAAGAGCGAGCGGCCGTCGAGCTGCTCGGCCAGACGAGTGATCGGTCCGGGTCCGGCGTCGCCACGATAGACGAGCGCGGCGATCGGCGAGGGATGCGTGAACGTCCCGTGCACGATCGCGCGCTCCGAGAAGACCGGGGCCAGCGCCGTCACATGGGTGTGGGGCCGATACCACTGCGTGTCCCCGGACGCTCCGTACACGAGCGGCACGGCCGATCTCACGAACAGGACCCGCCCCGGGGGCGCCTGGCGCAGCGCCGTCCAGAGATCGCCGAGCTTGAGGCCACGCTCGACGGAGCCGAGCGACGGCCAGTCGGCTGCACGGGGCCAGAGCGTGAGCGTCTCTCCGCGCAGGGAGACGATCACCACGAGCAGCACGCCCGCCAGGCCGACTACCAGGTCCCCATGTCGCAAGCGCGGACGCAGGCCGGACCAGCCGAGACCGGCCGCGAGGATCACCGCGATCCACGCGCCGTCCACGACGCGGTTCGCCGGCAGCCAGCGCGCGCCGAGCGGCTCGAGCGCGAATCGGTCGGCGAGCGTGACGAGGCCCATCGCCCACGGAAACAGCGCGACGACCAGCGCCGCCGGTCCGGCGCCGCGAGCCCGGACCAGTCCGAGGAGGGCGACGAGCGCCAGGAACGCTCCGAAGCCGCCGACGCTCGGCGGCTCGCCCCACGCGAGCGCGCGGGTGTGCTCGAGACGGAGGACGAGCGGCACCGTCCAGAAGGCCGTCAGCGCGGCCGCGAGGACGAGCGCCGCCAGTGCCTGCCCGAGGCGCGCCACGCGCGGGAGCCGCACGATCGCCCCGAGCGCCAGCAGCACGATGGCGGCCGGGAGCGCCGCCGGATGAGTGAGGACGATCCCCGCAACGATCACCACCGCGGTGGCCGGAAGGCGTCGCGCCTCCGCGATCCAGGGGAGGAGGACCAGGAGCAGCAGGGGGACGAGTGCCCACGCGAGCCGCGCGCCGATCATCCCGATGTGCACGCCGCCCTCGACGCCGCTCGTCGTCCCGGCGGACAGCGTCAGCGCGACGAACGCGGCCGGCAGCGCCAGCCAGCCGCTGCCCGACACGCGCGCGAGCGCCAGGAAGGCCGTCAGCCCCGGCGCGAGGTACGCCATCCAGACGAGCGCCTGATAGGCAGCCGAGATCGACAGCACGGCGAAGGACGCGCGGTAGAGGAGCGCTCCCGCGTACGCGAAGCCCGGCGGGTAGAACTGCAGCTCGGGATAGCCCGCCCACCAGTCCGGGTTCCACGCCCACGGCGCCGGGCCGTGCGTGACGACGTGCCAGAGGCGGTAGAGCTGGCCGGGGTGATCGTCGTAGCCGGAGGGCGAGACGCCGAGCGCCGCCGCGCCGAAGAGGAGCCCATACGAGACGAGCAACGCGAGGGGAAAAAGCCGGTCGCGAGCCACCACAGGGGATCATACTTCAATTGACAGGACGCGAAGTTGAGTGTTAAGTGATGCAAATGTCTTGCTGTCGGTGCAGCAAAACTCGGGGCTCAATTCCCCTACCGATGGAGACGGAAAATGGAAAAGCTCAACGGTCTGCGCTGTCGTGAGTGCGGCCGCCATTACCCGGCGGCGCCCGTCCACGTGTGCGAGTTCTGTTTTGGCCCCCTCGAGGTCGACTATCGGTACGACGCGCTGAGAGGCCGCGTCACCCGCGCGTCGATCGAGGCGGGGCCGCCGAGCATGTGGCGGTACAAGGACCTCTTGCCGATCGACGGCGACGTCGCCGTCGGCGATCACGTCGGCTTCACGCCGCTCATCCGGGCGAAGAACCTGGCGGACGAGCTCGGCTGCCGCGAGGTGTGGGTCAAGAACGACTCGGTGTGCCACCCGTCCTGGTCCTTCAAGGACCGGGTGGTCGCGGTCGCCGTGACGAAGGCCCGCGAGTTCGGCTTCGACACCGTCGCGTGCGCCTCCACCGGCAACCTGGCGAACTCCGTGGCCGCCCACGCCGCCGAGGGCCGGCTCAAGTCGTACATCTTCATCCCGGCCGACCTCGAGCAGGGCAAGATCCTCGCGACGCTCGTGTACAACCCGACGCTGGTGGCGGTGCACGGCACCTACGACGAGGTGAACCGGCTCTGCTCGGAGATCGCCGACAAGTACCAATGGGCGTTCGTCAACGTGAATTTCCGGCCGTACTACTCGGAGGGGTCGAAGAGCTACGGCTTCGAGATCGTCGAGCAGCTGGGCTGGCGCGCGCCGGCCCACATCGTCGTGCCCTGCGCCGGCGGCTCGCTGATCACGAAGATCTGGAAGGCCATCAAGGAGCTCAAGACCCTCGGGCTGCTCGACGAGCGCGATCGGACCAGCATGTACGCGGCGCAGGCGCTCGGGTGCGGCCCCATCGTCACGATGATCAAGAACGATACGGACGTGCTGGTGCCGGTCCGGCCCAACACCATCGCCAAGTCGCTCGCGATCGGCAACCCGGCCGACGGGTACTATGCCTACAAGGTCACCAAGGAGTCGGGGGGCTCCGGCGAGCATGCGACCGACGAGGAGATCGTCGAGGGCATGCTGCTGCTGGCCCGCACCGAAGGCATCTTCACCGAGACCGCGGGCGGCGTCACGGTCGCCGCGGCCAAGAAGCTGATCGAGCGCGGCGTCATTCCGCGGGACGAATCGATCGTGCTCTGCATCACGGGCAACGGCCTGAAGACGCCCGATTCCCTGCAGGATCGCCTGAAAGCCCAGGTGAGCATCAAGCCCTCGCTGTCGGCCTTCGACCGTGCCCTGGCCGATCTCAAGTCCCAAACGTCGTAGGAGGAAACGCGAATGCCGGTGCTCGTACGGATTCCCACGCCGCTCCGCTCGCTCACGAAGGGCAACGCCGAGATCCAGGCCAAGGGCGACACCATCGACAGCCTCGTCTCCGATCTGGAGCGCCAGTATCCGGGCCTGAAGGACCGCCTGCTCGACGAGTCGGGCGAGCTGCGGCGCTTCATCAACATCTACGTCAACCAGGAGGACATCCGGTTCCTCCAGGCCAAGAAGACGGGCCTGAAGGACGGCGACGAGGTGTCCATCGTTCCGGCGATCGCCGGAGGGTAGCCCCCGGGCGGTGCTCTCGATGGCCCGCATGCGCGTGCGCCTCACGTTCCCGCCGGCGCTGATCCAGGAGCCGATCGTCTACCGGCTCGTGAAGGACTTCGACATCGTGATCAACATCCGGCGCGCCGACGTCAAGGCCGACCACGGCTGGATCGTGCTCGAGCTCGAGGGCGACGAGGGGACGCTCGCGCGCGGCGTCATCATCCGCGAGATGACCCGCGTCGTCGACCAGGTCGGTGGCGTGAACCTGGCCCAGGGCATGCCGAACTTCCCGCCGCCGCCCGAGCTGATCGCCGCGGCCCACCGGGCGATCGACGGCGACTTCCATCAGTACGCGGTCACCTGGGGAGCGCCCAGCCTGCGGCAGGCGATCGCCGGGAAGTACCGCGCGTTCTACGGCCTGGACGTCGATCCCGACCGCCACGTGACGGTCTGCTGCGGCTCGACCGAGACCATGCTGTCGACGCTGCTGGCCGTGCTGAATCCGGGCGACGAGGTCATCATCTTCGAGCCGTTCTACGAGAACTACGGGCCGGGATGCATCATCTCGGGCGCGGTGCCCGTGTTCGTGCCGCTGGAACCGCCGGACTTCTCGTTTGATCCGGGCCGGTTGCGGGCGGCCGTGACGGCGCGCACGCGTGCGATCGTCTTCAACAGCCCCAATAATCCAACGGGCAAGGTCTTCTCGCGGGACGAGCTCCAGGCCATCGCCGATCTCTGCCTCGAGCACGACCTCCTGGCGATCACCGACGAGATCTACGAGCACATCGTCTACGACGGGCTCGGCCACACGCCCATCGCCACGCTCCCCGGCATGGCCGAGCGCACGGTCACCATCTCCGGCATCTCGAAGTCGTACTCGGTCACCGGCTGGCGGGTGGGCTACGCGGTGGCGCCTCCGGAGCTGGCGATCGGCATCCGGCGCGCTCACGACTTCGTCACGGTGGGCGCCCCGCACCCGCTCCAGGAAGCCGCGGTGACGGCGTTCGGGCTGCCCGAGTCCTACTACGTCGAGCTCCGCGAGTCGTACCAGGCGCGCCGCGATCTCCTCTGGGGCTATCTCGAGAAAGCCGGATTCGTGGCGTGGAAGCCGCGCGGCGCTTATTACATCCTCACCGACGTGGCCCACTTCCTGACGCAGCACGACCTCCCGGACGACACGGCGTTCGCGATGTGGCTCATCAAGAACGTCGGGGTCGCGACGGTCCCCGGGTCCTCCTTCTACGCCCACCCGGAGCTCGGCCGGACCAAGATCCGATTCTGCTTCCCGAAGACCGACGACGTGCTTCGGGACGCGGGAGAGCGCCTCCTCAAGCTTCGTCCGTGACGCCGCGCGACGCCGCGCGCGCAATTCTCGACTCGGCGCTCGCCGCCGGCGACGTGACCCCGCTGGTCCACCGCCATCTCGGGCTCGACGCCCGCTACCGGCGCGTCGTTGTTCTCGGCTGCGGCAAGGCGAGCGCCGCCATGGCGGCCGCCGCCGAGGAGGTTCTCGGTGACCGGCTCGCCGGCGGCTTCGTCGTCGTGAAGGATGGCTGCGCCGTGCCGGTCCCCCGGGTGGAGATCGCCGAGGCAGGGCACCCCGTGCCGGACGAGCGCGGGCTTGCGGCGTCCGCGCGCCTCCTCGAGCTGGCGCATGCCGCCGGTGAAGAGAGCCTCGTGCTCTTCCTCGTCTCGGGCGGGGGCTCGGCCCTGACGCCGGCTCCCGCGCCGCCCATCACGCTCGCCGAGAAGCAGGAGGTCACGCGGCTGCTCCTGGCCTCCGGCGCGACGATCGGCGAGCTGAACGCCGTCCGCAAGCACCTGTCGCGCTTCAAGGGAGGGCAGCTCGCCCGCGCCGCCTGGCCGGCGAGCGTCCTGACGCTCGCGCTCTCCGACGTGATCGGCGATCCACTGGACGTGATCGCCTCCGGCCCGACGGCCCCCGACCCGACGACCTTCGCCGACGCCCGCGAGGTGCTGGCGCGGCGAGGGCTCGCCGGCCGCGTGCCGGCGTCCGTCGCGGCGCGTCTGGAGGCCGGCCTGCGCGGCGAGATCGAGGAGACCCCGAGGCCGGGGGATCGCCTGTTCGGTCGCGTCACCAGCGTGGTGATCGGCAACAACGCGCTGATCGCCGACGCGGCGGTCGCGGCCGCGAGCCGTCTCGGCTATCGGCCCCACCTCGCGACCCGCGAGCTGCAGGGCGAAGCGCGCGAGGTGGCGCGCGACCTGGTGGCGCGCGCGCGCGGGCTCGAGCCGCCGGCCTGTCTGATCGCGGGGGGCGAGACGACGGTGACGGTGAAGGGGACCGGACGAGGCGGGCGGTGTCAGGAGTTCGCGCTCGCCGCGGCGCTCGAGCTCCTGCCGACCGATCGCATGACGGTCCTCGCCGCCGGCACCGACGGCACCGATGGCCCGACCGACGCCGCCGGGGCGATCGTCGACGGGCACAGCATCGCGCGCGGAACGCGCGCGGGCGGTGACGTCCACCGGGCCATGACGGACAACGACGCCCATCGCTTCCTCGCGGCGAGCGGCGATCTGATCGTGTCGGGTCCAACCCGGACGAACCTGCTGGACCTCTATGTCGTGCTCCGCTCGTAGATGATCAGCGAGCCCGGCCTCTTCAGGGACCTCGCGTACGTCTTCATGGCGGCGGTCCTGGGCGGCGCGCTGGCCCGCTATGCCCGCCAGCCCCTGATTCTCGGCTACGTCCTCGGAGGCCTCCTCATCAGCCCGCTCACACCGGGCCCGTCGGTCGCGGACATTCACACGTTCGAGCGATTTGCCGACGTCGGGGTCGTGCTGCTGATGTTCTCGCTCGGGATCGAATTCTCGCTCAAGGATCTCGTGGGCGTGAAGTGGATCGCGATCATCGGCGGCCCGCTCGGAATCCTCATGACCATCGGGCTGGGGCTCGTCGTCGGCGCCCAGCTCGGCTGGAGCCCGATCCGCGGCGCGGTCGTCGGCATGGTCGTCTCGGTCGCCAGCACGATGGTCCTGGCGCGCCTGCTGATGGACCGCGGCGAGCTGCACTCCCGTCACGGCCGGATCCTGATCGGGATCTCGCTCGTCGAGGACCTCGTCGTCGTGGTCCTGATCGTCCTCATTCCCGCCCTCGGGGTTCTGCAGGGCGACCGGATCCTCGCCGTCGCGAAGGCGCTCGCCACGGCGGCGGTGATCCTGATCCCGTTCTTCTACCTCACCCGGCGCATCCTGCCGCCGATCCTGGCGCGCGTGGCGCGAACCCGCAGTGACGAGCTGTTCTTGCTGGTGACGCTCGCGGTCGGTCTCGGCGCGGCCGCGCTGACGCAGGCGGCCGGCCTGTCGCTCGCGCTCGGAGCGTTCCTGGCGGGGCTCCTCATCAACGAGTCGGATTACGCCCACGAGATGCTCGCGCGGCTCCTGTCGCTGCGCGACGCGTTCGTGGCGCTCTTTTTCGTGACGGTCGGTGTGCTCATCGACCCGCGCGTGATCGCGACGAACCTCGGGCTGCTCGCCGTGCTCGTCGGGATCATCGTCATCGGCAACTGGGCGAT
>QHSM01000355.1 GCA_003221595.1 Candidatus Rokuibacteriota bacterium
GCTCGATCGCGCGACCCTCACCTGGGGTCTCCGCTCGGCACAGGCGCTGGACGGCCACGTCGTTCTCTGCGGATTCGGCCGGGTCGGAAGCGCCATAGGCGAGGCGCTGGAGACGTTCGGCGTGCCGTACGTCGCCATCGAGACCGATCCCGACATCGTCAAGAGCCTGCGGGCGCGCAACGTGCCCGCGGTGTTCGGCGAC
>QHSM01000356.1 GCA_003221595.1 Candidatus Rokuibacteriota bacterium
ATGCGGCTCGAGCTGCGCTGGTCCGTCGTCGACGACCTCGCGGCCGGCCCCGCCACGCGTCTGGCGGGCCGACGGCTCGAGGTCGACGTCGACGGGCTTCGCGCGCTCCTGGCCGCCGACCTGCGCCTCACCGGCGTCCGGCTCGATCTGGTCCATCCCGGCGAACGCTGCCGGATCGGGCGCGTCTTCGACGTCGTCGCGCCGCGCGCCAAGCTGGACGGCGGTGAGGACTTCCCGGGCGTGGTGGGCGGCGTGGCGCGGGCCGGCCACGGAACGACCCTGGCGCTCGACGGCGTGGCCGTGGTCGCCACCGATCAGCAGACCGACAGCGTCGGCACGCTCGCCGTGATCGACATGGCCGGGCCGAACGCCGAGCTGTCGGCCTTCGGTCGAACCCGCAACCTCGTGATCTCGGCGTGGCCGGCGCCGGGGACCGAGCGCTCCGACTATCTGGCCGCCGTCCGGCTCGCCGCGCTCAAGACCGCGGTGTGCCTCGCCCGAGCGGCGCGCGCGGCCCCGCCCGACCGCGTCGAGGTGTTCGAGCTGCCGCCCTCGCCGCGCGTCCCGCCGGAGCTGGCGCACCTGCCCCGCGTGGCGTACGTGTTCCAGATCCACTCCCATCAGCGGCCGACCGGCGTCGACGAGGGCATCCTGTACGGCGACCCGGTGCGCCGCATGCTCCCGACGATCGTGCATCCGAACGAGGTGCTCGACGGCGCGGTGCTCCGCGGCTTCATGGGCCGGAGCGTCACCACCTGGGCCACGCAGAACCATCCGATGATCAAGGCCCTCTACGCCCAGCACGGACGCACGCTGTGGTTCGCGGGCGTGGTCGTCACGGTCGCGCAGGCGACCGAGCCCGAGCGCGTGCGCTCGGCGTTCCTGGCCGCCGGCCTCGTCGCGCACACGCTCGGCGCCGACGGCGCCGTCCTCACCAAGATCGGCGGGGGCGCCCCTCACGTGGACATGGCCCAGGCGGCCTCGCAGTGCGAGGCGCTCGGCGTGAGGACGACGGCGGTCGTCGAGGACATGTCGACCGACGGCAGCGCCGAAGGCATGCTGCTCTTCGACCTGCCGGGCGTCGATTCCCTGGTGAACGTCGGCAGCAGCCAGGAGCCGCTGACGCTGCCCGCGGTGGATCGCGTGGTCGGCGCCGACGATCTGGCGGCGAAGCTCCTGGGCGAGACGCGCGCGACGTACGGCGGGCTGTGCGGCGCGATCGAGCAGGTCGGGACAACCCGGGTGATGGCGGAGGTGCGGTGATGGCGGCCAGGTCGCTGCGCGTGGTCTCGTTCCTCAATCAGTTCTTCGGCCAGCTCGGCGGCGAGGAAAAGGCCGGCGTCGGACCTCTGGTCATCGACGGCGCCGCCGGTGCGGCGCGGGCCGTCCAGCAAGCGCTCGGCGATGCGGGCACCGTCGTCGCGACGGTGATCTGCGGCGACAACCATGCCGCCGAGCAGCCGGATCGCGCGATTCCCGAGCTGGTCGCCCTCGTGGCCGCGGCGCGGCCGGACCTCCTCGTCGCCGGCCCCGCCTTCCTGGCCGGCCGCTATGGCGTCGCGTGCGGCGCGCTGTGCGCCGCCGTGCAGGCCGAGCTGAAGATCGCGACGGTGACCGGCATGCACCGCGAGAATCCGGGCGTCGAGCTCTACCGCCGCCGGGTCTACACCGTCGAGACCGGCGCCGAGGCCACGCGCATGCTGGCCGAGGTGAAGCGGCTCGTGGCGCTCGGGTTGAAGCTCGCACGCGGTGAGGCGGTCGGCCCGCCGGCCGCCGAGGGGTACTTCGCGCGGGGTGTCACGAAGAACGTCGTGGCCGGCGCCAGCGCTGCCGAGCGTGCCGTCTCGATGCTGCTGGACAAGCTCGCGGGCCGGCCTTTCGTCAGCGAGGTTCCGCGGCCCGCGTTTCCGCCGGTGCCGGCGCCGCGTCTGGTCAAGACGCTGGAGGGCGCGACGATCGCGCTCGTCACCGACGGCGGCCTGGTGCCGCGCGGCAACCCCGATGCCATCGAGGCGCTGAACGCCACCCGCTACGGGGCTTACAGCATCGAGGGCAAGTCGAGCCTCGACGCCGCGCAGTACGACAACCCGCATCGCGGGTACGACACGACCTGGGTGAAGCAGGACCCGCACCGGCTGGTACCCGTCGACGTGGCGCGCGAGCTGGAGCAGAGCGGCGCGATCGGCAAGCTGCACGAGACGGTCTACTCGACGGTGGGCGTCGCGACCACCCTGGCCCACAGCGCGCGGATGGGACGGGAGATCGCGGAGAAGCTGCGGGAGGCCGGCGTCGACGCCGTCATTCTCACCTCCACCTGAGGAACCAGCACTCGCTGCGGCGCAGCGATCGCCCGAGAGCTCGAGCGCGCGGGGCTGCCGACCGTGCAGGTGTCGACCATGACGCCGGTCGCCGTGATGGTCGGCGCCAACCGGATCGTGTCGGCCGCGGGCATCATCCACCCGCTCGGTAACGCGGACCTCTCCCCCGACGACGAGAAGGCGCTCCGGCGCCGCATCGTCGAGCAGGCGCTGCAGGCGCTCCGCACCGAGGTCGCGAAGCCCACGGTGTTCACGCGCGAATGACCGCGCCGGTCCGACTGGACGTCTTCTCCGACTACCTGTGCCCGTGGTGCTACAACGCCGCGGTGCGGCTGCGCGACGTGCGGCAGGCGTACGGCGACCGGGTGAGCGTCCACTGGCGCACGTTCCCGCTCATTCCCGGCGAGCAGCCCGACCGGCGAGTCACCGAGAAGACGCGGGAGGGACGACGGCGGATCGGTGCCGAAGAGCCGCGCGCCGACTTCGTGCCGCCCGAGATCGACACGCCGCTCCCGTCGTCGAGCATCCCCGCGCTGACCGCGGCGAAGTGCGCCGAGCGGCAGGGCGCCCACGCCTTCGAGCGATTTCACGAGCGCCTCTTCACCGCCCACTTCCGCGACAACCTCGACATCGGCCGCCCGGAGGTCTTGCGTCGGCTCGCCCGCGAGACCGGGCTCGACCTGACGCGCTTCGCGACCGACTATGCCGGCGAGGCCTACGAGGCGGTGCTGCGCGACTGCGCCGAGGGCGCGGCATGGTTCGGCGTGTCCGGGCTCCCCACGGTCATCCTCAACGAGAAGCTCTCGCTGGTGGGTGCGGTGCCGACCGAGCGCTATCACCTGCTGATCGACTGGGTTCTCGCCGGCGAGCCCGGCGGTGTGATTCCGTTGACCGACACGCCGGGTGTGCCCGCGGGGCAGAGCGTCGTCGAAGCACGCTAGCCGATCAGAACGATCGACAGGGTGAGCAGCGCCCCCGCGATGAAGAGCCCGCCGAGGACG
>QHSM01000357.1 GCA_003221595.1 Candidatus Rokuibacteriota bacterium
CTGGCCGAGAACTGGTGCGGCGACGTGCATCGCAATTCCCCGCTGATCGCGCACGTGTGCGAGGCCATGCAGGGCTGCGATCTGCGGGTCTTCTTCCGCGACAAGGAAGCCGACCTGCGGGACACGTTCCTGAACAACGGCTATCAGTCCATTCCGGTCGTGGTGTTCTTCGACAAGGACTGGAACGAGATCGGCCGCTGGCTCGAGCGCTCGCACGCGGCGACGGGCAAGGCCGCCCAGATCCGCGCCAAGACGGTCGACGTCGCGTCGAAGGACCAGGCGGACGCCGCCATGGCCGAGATGCGCAAGCAGGTGGGCGACGCCTACACCGTTTCGGGCGGCCCGCTCTGGCGCGCGGCTGCGACGGAGATGCGGCTCGTCCTGGAGAACCGGCTGGGGCTCGCTCCGAAGAAGTAACGGTCGCCGGAAAACCCGAGCGGCAACGTCGAAACCCATGGCGTGCCGATGGCGAAACCGATCGCCGCGGCACGCCGTGTCATTTCAAGCCTCGCCGGCCGGCGAGCGCGTACGCCTGGTCGATGAGGCGCACCACGCGCAGGCAATCGTGGACGCCGATCGGGGGCGGCAGGCCGCGGCGCCAGTGGTCCAGGGCGTCGCGCAGCGCGGTGAGCGCGATCGGCTCCGCGGGCTCTCCCGCCTCGGTCGCCTCGCCCTCCGACGTGGTGAGCCGCAGCGTGCCGTCCTTGAGCGACAGGATGGCGTCCCGCCAGGCGATCTTCCACTCGCCGTC
>QHSM01000358.1 GCA_003221595.1 Candidatus Rokuibacteriota bacterium
GCAGGTGCCGGAGCCTTGCTTTGCCCGCGGCGCGCGTCTATGCTGCCCCGTCGACCGCATGATCCAGACGCTCCGACGCGAGGGAGACCGATGCGAAGCATCGACGTGCACGCCCATCTGACTCCACAGTGCTTCTGGCAAGCCACCGAGAAGGGCGGCGACTGGCACACGCTCAAGCGTGAGAAGGACGAGCGCGGCCAGGAAAACGCGGTCATCGGCGGCCGCCGTCAGGTGCTCCCGCCGCGGGCCCGGTGGACGCCGGAGGAGCGCCTCGGCGACATGGACTCGCTCGGCGTCGACGTGCACGTCGTCTCGCCGTACGTCGGGTTCTACAACTACCACCTCGACGCGAAGATCGCCCTGGCCACGTCGCGGGCGACCAACGACGAGATCAGCTCGATGACGAAGGCGTGGCCCAAGCGATTCGCGGGGCTCGGCACGCTGCCCATGCAGGACGTGAAGGCCGCGATCACCGAGCTCGAGCGCTGCATGACCCAGATCGGTCTCAAGGGTGTCGAGATCAACGACCACGTCAACGGCCGGACGCTCGAGGAGCCGGAGTTCCGTCCCTTCTGGAAAGCGGCCGAGCAGCTCGGCGCGCTGGTCTTCTTCCATCAGGGTGGCGAGACCCTGGTGAGCCCCCGGACGAAGCGCTATCACCTGCCCAACACCGTCGGCAACCTGGTCGATCGCGCGGTCACGTTCGCGACCCTGGTGTCGGGCGGTGTCATGGACGAGTGCCCGAATCTGAAGATCGTCCTCGGCCACGGCGGCGGGTACACCTGCTACGGGATCGGGCGGATGGATCGCGGCTGGCAGGTCCGCACGGAGGCGCGCGCCAACATCCAGCAGCCGCCGAGCGCCTATCTGCGGCGCTTCTACTACGACTGCATCGTGTACACCGAGTCGGCGCTGCGCTTCCTGATCGACACCGTGGGCGCCGACCGGGTCGTGTTCGGCACGGACTGGCCCTACGACATGGCGCTCGACTGGCCCGTCTCCTGGATCCTCGCCATGGAGAGCCTCACGCAAGCGGAGAAGGAAGCCATTCTCTGGCGAAATCTGGAACGGCTGCTCGGCCTCACCTCTTGAGGCGATTCACCACATGAGCAGCCGTCCCGGGAGAGCCCTGCGCGGAACGGCGATCATCGCCGCGCTCGCGATGCTGGCTGGATGCGTCGCGGTGCGGTCGTGGCGCGGAGAGAAGGGCGCTGACCTCGGCAACATTCAGCCAGGCGTGAAGCGTTCCGCGGCTGAGACGGCGCTGGGGCTTCCGTTGGGGGAGTCGGTGTCCGCGACCGGTGTCCGGTATGCCCTCTACGAGTACAACGCGGGCATCCCGCCGCACCCCGGCGACGCCGTCACGGCGGCCCTCCTCGATGTTGTCACCTTCGGAATCTTCGAGATCATCACGTACAAGAACAACGGGTGGAGACACCCCGGCGAATACGATCGGAGAAGGATCAGGGTCGTCATCGCATACGACACGCGCGATGTCATCCTCGGCATCTTCGACGAAGCCAACGAGCTTCCGCCGGACGGCAGGTCGGGGCCCTATCGATGGCCGCGACTGTCGAGCCTCGACCACGATGCGCCGCTCGCCTACCGCCAGTCGTCGACCGAGACGGTCTTCGCGTACGACGCGCCCATGATTCGCCAGTAGCCGTTGGTCTCGCCGCCCACGACCACGACGTGGATGTCCTCGCGCCGGTACATCTGGATCATCTCGTCGGGCGAGGCCTTGAGCTTCGTGGCCCACGGCTCCTCGCCGAACGTCGCCCGCGGGTAGAGATAGTTCTGCACGAGCTGGTAGTCCCAGAACTCGCTCGCGGGCATCCGCGCCGTCTCGTAGATCCAGTCGATCAGCGCGTCCTTCTTGGTGAAGCCGCCGCGGTCGATGAACTGGCGCGCGGTGATGGGATCGAGCACGAACACCGGCGGAATGTGCGGATCCATGCCGCGCAGCATGTTGGCGACGTGCTCGCGCCAGTGCTTCTCGCGAATGCCGAGCGTGTAGGCGGTGGACCGGCAGCCGGCGAAGACACTCACCGTGCTGTCGCTCGGGCGGAAGCCGTGCTGGACGTGGAACGGCTCCCAGGGGCTCCGCTCCTCGTTCTCCGGGAACGTGATGCTGTTGTAGGCGTAGTTGTTGCCCATCGAGCCCATGTAGGTGAGCCCGGGCACCGAGCCGCCCTGGAGATTCTGCGAGAGCAGGCCGTAGGCGCGGCCGATCGTCGCGTTGGCGTGGTTGTAGGGCGCGAGCGCTCCGGTTCCCGCGTTCATCTTGATCTCGTTGCGGATCGGGCCGTTGACCACGGCCATGGCCGCCATGGAGCTGGTCGTGCTGCCGCGCGCGCTCACGCCGGTCGCCGCCAGCGCGAGGACGACCGGGAAGTACTCCGGCCGCGCGCCCGCCATCACGGCGTTCACCGCGACTTTCTCGACGGTGTATTCCCAGGCTTCGCGGAAGTGGGTCGGCCGCATGCGACCGACGACCTCGTCGGGCTTACGGCTCGTCGCCGCCAGCATCGCCGCCACGCGCTCCTCGGTGGGCAGGACGATCGGCAGGTAGTCCGTCCACCGGTTTTCCATGAACAGGCGGTGCAGGTTGTCCTCGGTGTCGGCCTCGACGAGCCGCGGAGTGGCCCGGTCGTACTCGATCGTCTCGATGCCCCGGCCGTCGAACGGCGCGGTGAGCCCCTCGATGACCTCCTGCATGACCGGCCGGCCGGTGAGCGGGTCGCGGCCGTCGACGTAGGCGCGAAGCTCGGCCGGCGACTTGCCCATGACCGGCTGCGGCACGAACACCTGCCGGAGCTCGGACATGCCGTTCACCGCGGCGACGGACCGGACGACCCGGTCGAACTTGTCGGTGTGCATGGCCACGGTGGGAACCCCGTACTGCGCTTCGATCGTCATCGCGTGCGCGGCGACCGCCGGCGCGCAGGTGCTTCAGTGGCCGACGCCGACGATCGCGGCGTGCCCCCTCGCCTTGATCTCCTCCCAGGTCGTCGGATCGTCCTTGAGGTAGACGC
>QHSM01000337.1 GCA_003221595.1 Candidatus Rokuibacteriota bacterium
CCTGCACGGGACCGGGCGCGAGACGTTCGAGGCGGTGAAGATGCTCCGGAGCGCGAACGCCTCGCGCATCTCGCCGGCGAACGGCGCCGAGTATCCGCGCGGGCCCTTCGGCGAGGCGCTGCGGCAGATCGCCCAGCTCATCAAGGCCAATGTCGGCCTCGAGGTCGCGTTCGCCGACATGCCGGGCTGGGACACCCACGTCGCGCAGGGCGCCGAGCGCGGCCAGCTGGCGCTCCGGTTCCGTGAGTTCGGGGGTGCGCTCGCCGCCTTCGCCCGGGACCTGGGCGACAAGATGGCCGACGTCGTGGTGATCACCATGTCGGAGTTCGGCCGGACCGTCGCCGAGAACGGCAATCGCGGCACCGATCACGGTCACGCCACCGCCATGCTGGTTCTCGGCGGCGGCGTGCGGGGCGGCCGCGCCTACGGACGCTGGCCCGGGCTCGCGCCGCAGCAGCTCTTCGAGGGTCGCGACCTCGCGGTCACCACCGACTTTCGCTCGCTGTTCACCGAGGTCGCGACACGCCATCTCGGCGCCGCCGCCGCGCCGCTCTTCCCCGGCTTCACGGCCGCGCCGCCCCCGCTCGGACTCTTCGCCTGAGCCCGCGCACGGGCCGCCGCCGCTGCGGGCGGCGCGCGCCCTGTGGTACCGTCCGCGCGCATGAGCGACAACGTCACGCTCGCTCGCGACGGCGCGATCGCGACCGTCACGCTGAACCGACCGGACCGGCGCAACTCGCTGAGCGATCCGATGCTCACCGACCTGGCCGCGGCCTTCGCGGAGCTGCGCGACGACGGGGCGACGCGCGTGGTCATCGTCACGGGCGCGCCACCGGTGTTCTCGGCGGGGGCCGACGCCGGGCTCAAGTCGGGGATGTCGGCCGAGGAGCGCCGGGCGGCGTTCGGCCAGCGCAAGAGCCAGTTCCGCCGGCTCTTCGAGCGCGCCAACACGCTGCTCGAGAGCCTGGAGCAGGCGACGATCGCCATGATCAACGGCCACGCGGTGGGCGGCGGATGGGGGCTGACGCTCGCGTGCGACTTTCGCTGGGCCGCCGCGGAAGCGCAGCTGTGGATCCCCGAGGTCGACCTCGGCGTGCCGCTCGGGGTCGCGTCGACGACCCGCTTCGTGCGCCTCGTCGGGCCCGCCCGCGCGAAGGAGATCATCATGGAGTGCCGGCGGTATTCGGCCGCGGAGGCCCAGACGTGGGGTCTCGTGCACCGTGTCGTCCCCGGCGCGTCGCTCGCGAAGGAGGTGCGCGCGTACGCGGACGCGCTCGCCGCCAAGCCGTTCAAGGCCATGGCCGAGGTCAAGGCGCGGATCAACGCCATCGCGCGCACCGGGATCCCCGAGGTCAACGCGATGACGGAGGGATTCCTCGATCGTGGCTGAGGGCGCGATGATGCTGGACGGAATCCGCGTCCTCGATCTCTCGCGCGTGATCGCGGGTCCCTATTGCGCGACGCTCATGGCCGACCTGGGCGCCGACGTCGTGAAGGTAGAGCGGCCCGGCCGCGGCGACGACCTGCGTGCCTGGCGCGGCAGCGGGATGAGCGCGGCGTTCGCGGCGATCAACCGCGGTAAGCGCGGCATCGCGGTCGATCTCCAGCAGCCCGAGGGCAGCCAGCTCGTCTTCGAGCTGGCCCGGCGCGCCGATGTCATCGTCGAGAACTTCCTCCCGGGCGTCGCCGACAAGCTCGGGCTCGGCTATGCCGCCGTGAGCGCCGTGAACCCGGCGGCGGTCTACGTCTCGGTGACGGGCTTCGGCCAGACCGGGCCACACGCGCGCCGGGCAGGCTACAACACGATCGCCCAGGGCATGAGCGGCATCATGGCGCTGACCGGAATGCCCGGGCACCCGCCCACGAAGGTCGGCGGCTCCGTCGCCGACCTGGCGGCGGCCCTGCTCGCCTTCGGCGTCGCGAACGCCGCGCTCGCCCATCGGCTCCGCACGGGAGTCGGCCAGCACCTCGACGTGAGTCTGCTCGCGTCGACCCTCGCGCTGCTCCCGGACCCGGTCGCTCACTACTTCGATTCGGGTCAGCGGCCGCCCCGCGTCGGCAACCGGAATCCGTATCTCACGCCGGCCGAGGCGTTTCGCACCAAGGACGGCTGGGTCCAGGTCGTCATCATGAACCCCGACCAGTACGCGCGCTTCAGCCGGGCGCTCGGCGACGAGTCGCTGGCGACCGATCCGAAGCTCGCGACCAACGACAGTCGGGTGGCGCATCACGACGAGTTCCGCGCGCGTGTCGAGCGGGCGCTCACCCGGGACACGACCGCCGCCTGGGTCGCGAGGTTCGAGGCCGAGCAGGTGGCGGCCGGCCCGATCTACGAGTTCGACGAGGTGTTCGAGGATCCTCAGGTGAAGCACCTCGGTCTGGTCGCCGAGGTCGAGCAGCCCGGCTACGGGCTCGCGCGCATGCTCGCCTTCCCGGTCAGGGCCTCGGCGACGCCGGGCGCGATCCGGCGCCCCGCCCCGTTGCTCGGCGAGCACACCGCCGAGGTGCTCGGCGAGCTCGGCCTGCCGAAAAGCGAGATCGATCGTCTCGCCGCCGCCGGGGTCGTGGCGCTGGCGTGAGAACGCCATGCTCGTGACGCGCACGCTGCTCGTTGCGCTGGTGATCGCGCTCGCCCTGTCGGGGTGCGCCGGGCTCCAGGTCGGCCGCGAGTTTCCCTCGCCGGACACCGCCCAGATCAAGACCGACGTGACGGACAAGGCGCGCCTCCTCACGCTGTTCGGCGAGCCCTACCAGGTCGGAATCGACAACGGCGACCAGACCTGGCGCTGGTTCTACGCGCAGCGGAGCGCTTCGGCCACCACCAGCAAGGACCTGTTGGTGCGCTTCAACGCCAACGGCACGGTCAAGTCGTACTCGTTCACGTCGAACTTCCCCGACGACATGAAAAAGCTCCGGTAACCGACAAAGGAGACAGCCGTGGCGACCAAGATCGTTCTCTCCCCGAAGCTCCCGGCCGCGCTCGTGGACATCGCGCGCTCGCTCCTGCCCGCCGAGTTCCAGCTCGAGGTCGCCGATCAGGGCACGCCGGAGTTCTCCGCCGCCATGAAGGACGCCGAGTACTTCGTGGGATTCGCGCGCGAGAGCCTGGGCGGAGACTTCTATCGTGGCGCGCCCAAGCTGAAGCTCATCCAGCTCATCAGCGCGGGCTACGACCGCCTCGACGTCGGGGCGGCGCGCCGGGCGGGGGTGCCGGTCGCCAACAACGGCGGGTCCAATTCGGTCGCGGTCGCCGAGCACACCTTGATGCTCATGCTGGCCGTCTCCAAGAAGCTCGCCTGGCATCACCACAACGTCATCACCGGCAAGTGGCGGGTCGGCGATTTCTCGCAGACGCGGATGTACGAGCTCGCGGGCAAGACGCTGGGCATCGTCGGACTCGGGACCATCGGCAAGAAGGTCGCGGCGCGCGCCCAGGCGTTCGACATGCACGTGCAGTACTACGACGTGGTCCGGCTGACGGAGGACGCCGAGGATGCGCTGAGGGTTCGCTTCGTCCTCTTCCCCGAGCTCCTGCGAACCTCGGACATCGTCAGCCTGCACGTGCCCCTCAGCGACGCGACCCGCGGCCTGATGGGAAAGCGCGAGTTCGAGACGATGAAGCGCAGCGCGATCCTGATCAACACGTGCCGCGGTCCCGTGGTGGACGAAGCCGCCCTGCAGGTCGCGCTGGCGTCGGGTCAGATCGCCGCCGCTGGCCTCGACGTCATGGTGGAGGAGCCGCCGGCCGCGAATCACCCGCTCTTCGCCCTCGAGAACATCACGATCACGCCGCACACGGCGGGGCCGACGTGGGAGAACTGGACGAAGGCCTTTCGCAACGCGTTCGACAACGTCCAGCGCGTGGCGGCGGGGCGAAAGCCCCTCTGGGTCATTCCGGAGCTCCGGGACCTTCCCTAGCGCGGCGCCTCCGGGGCCGGGCGCTCCGGCCCCGCCAGCACCGGCGCCGGCACCAGGCGCGTCAGCGACTCGAGCTCCTCGAGGAGCACCGTCCGCCGCTCGGCCAGCCGACGCCGAAGGTCACGATCGAGGACGAGCCGGAGGAAGCCGAGCGTGTCGCGGCCCACGCGCCGGACGCGGTCACGCCACGCGATCGCGAAGAATCCGCCGGGCGCCAGGAGGGCGACGAAGAGCCCCAGGAGCCACGGCCCGCCGAGCCGCCACACGAGGTATCCCTCCGCCAGCCAGCAGACGGGATAGAGGATGACGGACGTGATGATCTTGTAGGTCGCCTCCTCGTCCGGCGCGGGCCTGAGCCGACCCACCACGAGCGCCGCCAGGCGATAGGGAAGGAAGTGACTCGCGATTCCGCAGGCCGCCAGCGGCAGTGCCAGCAGGAGCGACGCGCCCTCGTGGAGCACGTACCGCGTCACGGGGCCCGCCTCGTACCGTCGGATGAGCACGCGATCGGAGAGTCCGGCCAGTCCGAGGTCACCGAGGTAGCGCTCGACCTCGGCCCGAAAGCGCAGGACGCGCCGCGGCTCGCGCTCGCGGAGATGCCGGTACGCGCGCATCGCCCCGCGCATCCACTCGGCCCGCGCCGCGGCATCACGGGCTCCCGCCGGCGCGTCGGCCCGGGCGATCGATTCGAGGGCGGTCACGAGACGATGGGTCTCGCGGTCCTCCGACTCGACGATTTCTCGGCGGAGCGCCGCCGACAGCCGCTCGGTGAGGCGTTGCGCCGCGCCCTCGGGATCGGTGGCGTGCAGCGCGACCAGGTCGTCCGTCAGGAGCGGCGCGCCGACCTGAAGGAACGCGCGGCCTGCGCGAAACGTTCCAGGCTCGTGGTAGACCAGGCCGACCGGCACCAGGGCCACGCCGAGCCGCCCGCCGGCCCCTGCCTCGGCCTCCAGCAGCATCCGCGCCGCTCCGGACCGGAGCGGCATCAGCGCCGGCTCCGGCTGGCTGACGCCCTCGGGGAAGATGAGAACCGCGCCGCCCGCGCCGAGGTGAGCGGTCGCCGCGGCGAACATCGTCCGATTTCGACCGGGATCCGCGTTGCCGTCCTGGCGACGATGGACCGGAAGAGCGCCGAGCAGCCGCAGGAACGGGCCGATGACCGGATGGCGGAACAGGGGTGCCTTGGCGAGCGCGACCATCCGGCGCGGGATGAGCGCGAGCAGGAGCATCGGATCGACCAGGGCGTTCTGATGGTTGGCGGCGACGATCAGCGGCCCCGATTCCGGAATGTGCTCGAGGCCGACGACGTCGATGCGCCGGTAGAAGAGCGCCAGCACCCAGCGCACGAGCGCCCGGACCAGGCCGTACCCCATCCCCACCGAATGGATATTCACTCAGCGGCCGTTGACGCGCCAGGACATTGACACCCCAGCAAAATCGGGCATAATCCCTACACTTTTCAGTCGGTCGAGCCTCTTCCGTTCCGGAACAACGGGTATGCAGCCCGGAGCGGAAGGGCGACTTTTGAAGAGCGTCATTGACGATCAGGACGTGAGGGTCAGAACGCGATGAAGAGATTCATCATCAAACGGCTCGGGCTGGCGATCGTCACGCTCTTTCTCCTGTCGCTGACGATCTTCCTGTTGATGCGCGTCACCGGCGATCCCGCCGTGCTCCTCGCCGAGCCCGGCGCCAGCCAGGCGGACCTCGACGCGATCCGAGCGCAGTTCGGCCTCGACAAGCCGCTCTGGGTCCAGTACGCAAGCTTCATCACGCATCTCGTCCGCGGAGACTTCGGCCAGTCGTTCTACTACCGCACGGACGTCTTCGAGCTCTACCTGTCGCGGCTGCCCGCCTCGCTTCTGCTGGCCTCAGCCGCCATGACCTTCTCGCTCATCATCGGCATTCCAACCGGGATCATCGCCGCGGTGCGCGTCAATCAATGGTGGGACAGCGCGGGGAAGATCTTCGCGCTGCTCGGGCTCTCGATGCCGTCGTTCTGGGTCGGGCTGATCATGATCCTCTTCTTCTCCGTCTACCTCGGCTGGCTCCCGTCGTCTGGATCTGGAACCGTGCTCCACCTCGTGATGCCGTCCATCGCGCTCGGCTGGGTCTTCGCGGCGGCGCACATGCGTCTCACGCGCTCGTCGATGCTCGAGGTGCTCGGCTCCGAGTACGTGAAACTGGCCCGACTCAAGGGGCTGCCGGAAGCGCTCGTCATCTCCAAGCACGCCCTCAAGAACGCGCTGATCCCGGTGCTCACGCTGGCCGGGATCAACCTGGTGATCATGGTCAACGTGGCGATCGTCGTGGAGACCGTCTTCGCCTGGCCGGGCGTCGGCCGCCTGCTCTACGAGGGGATCGCCTTCCGCGACTTCCCGGTCGTCCAGGCGACGGTGCTGCTCGGTGGCGTGATGATCGTCGTCGTCAATCTCGTGGTGGACATCCTGTACGCCGTCATCGACCCGAGGATCAGATATGAGACCTAGCGCTTCTCGCGAGGAGAGCTACCGATGAACGGTTCCGCCGCAACCACGGACAATACCCGGTCGACGTCCGCGGTCCTGACGCTCGCCTGGCGCTTCGCCACGCTCCGGTCGCAGGGGCTCCCGGTCATCCCGATCGCGATCCTCCTCACCGTGACGCTGGTGGCGATCTTCGCCAACGTGCTCGCCCCCCACAATCCCGAGGTGGGCGTGCTGGGCGACCGCTTCCGGCCGCCGGCGTGGCAGTCGACCGGCACCGTCGACCACCTCCTCGGCACCGATCATCTCGGGCGCGACGTGCTTTCGCGCCTCATCTTCGGCGCTCGGATCTCCGTGATCGTCGGGCTCACGGTCGTCATCGTCGCCGGGTTCGTCGGCACGGCGCTCGGCATCATCTCCGGCTATCTCGGCCGCTGGGTCGATCAGGGCATCATGCGCATCACCGACGCCTGGCTGGCCCTGCCCGGGGTCACGTTCGCGATCTTCCTGGCCGCCATCGTGGGGCCCAGCGTGTCCAACATCATCATCATCCTCGCCGCAGTCTACTGGACGCGCTACGCGCGCATCGTTCGCGGCGAAGTGCTCTCGGTCAGGGAGCGGGACTACGTGCGCCTGGCCGTCGTTGCGGGCTGCTCGAAGTCGACGATCATGCGGCGCCACATCCTGCCCAACGTCATCAACTCCGCCATCGTGCTGGCGACCCTGCAGCTCGGCCAGGCGATCATCGCCGAGGCGACGCTTTCCTTCCTCGGCGTCGGCGTGCCGCCGCCCCAGCCGGCGTGGGGGTTGATGCTGGCCGACGGCAAGAAGGGCCTGATGGCCGGCTACTGGTGGCTGACCGTGCTGCCGGGCTCGTGCATCATGCTGATGGTCCTTTCGGCGAACCTCCTGGGCGACTGGCTCCGGGTGAAGTTCGACCCACAGCTCCGCCAGCTGTGACCGGTCCGCTCCTCGAGCTTCGGGGCCTCTCGACACACTACGTGAGCGCCCGCGGCACCCGCGTGACCCGCGCGGTGGACGACGTCTCGCTGGTGCTCGACGAGGGCCAGACGCTCGGCATCGTGGGCGAGTCCGGCTCGGGAAAGACGACGCTGGCCCTCTCGCTGCTGCGATTGCTCCCGCCCGCCGCGCGCTTCGTCTCGGGCGAGATCCTGTTCGAGGGCTCGGACCTGCTCAAGAAGTCCGAAGCCGACATGCGACGGATCCGGGGTAAGCGGATCGCCATGATCCTTCAAGATCCAATGGCGTCGCTGAACCCGCTCTTCACCGTGGGGGACCAGGTCGCCGAGCCGATCCGCGTCCACGAGGGCGCGTCCCGCCGGAATGCATGGAGCCGCGCGACGGAGCTCCTGAAGGCCGTCCGCATCGCGGCGCCCGAGACGCGCGTGCGCGAGTATCCCCACCAGCTCTCCGGTGGCATGCGCCAGCGCATCGTCGGGGCCATCGCGATCTCGTGCGAGCCGCGGGTGCTCATCGCCGACGAGCCCACGACGAGCCTCGACCTCACGATCCAGGCGCAGTACCTGAAGCTCCTGCGCGATCTCCAGCGCTCGCACAATCTCGCGCTGATCTTCATCACCCACAACCTCGGCATCGTGGCCAAGATGTGCGACCAGGTGGCGGTGATGTACGCGGGCCGTCTGGTCGAGTTGGGCCCGGTCAAGCAGATCTACAACACGCCCGCGCATCCGTATACGCGGGCGCTCCTCGAGTCCATCCCCCGGGTCGGCGACAGCCGCAAGCGGCTCACCGCCATCGACGGCCAGCCGCCGGACCCGTCCGCGCCGCCCCCCGGCTGCGCGTTCCACCCGCGCTGTCCCAATGTCATGGACCGGTGCCGGACGGAGGCGCCGCCCGAATTTCGCGTCACGGACTCGCAAACGAGCCGCTGCTGGCTGTCGGACCCCAAGCCCCGGTGACGGACTGAGACGATGGCGGGACCTGTCCTCGAAGCCAAAAACCTCGTCAAGCACTTCCCGGTCAAGCGCGGGATCTTCTCGCGCCAGGTCGCCGTGGTGCGCGCGGTGGACGACATCTCCTTTTCCATCGATCCGGGCAAGACGCTCGGCCTCGTCGGCGAATCCGGGTGCGGCAAGACCACGACCGCGAAGATGGTCCTGCTCCTCGAGCAACCGACGGGCGGGGTGATGAGCTTCGAGGGCCGAGATCTCCAGGCACTCGACGGCGGGAGCCTGCGCGCCTACCGCCGCTCCGTGCAGGCCGTCTTCCAGGACCCCTACGCGTCGCTGAATCCGCGCATGCGCGTCGGCTCGATCATCGTCGAGCCGCTCGTCACCAACGAGTCGCTGCCGTCCGCCGAAGTCCGCAAGCGCGTGCTGCGCCTGCTCGACCTCGTCGGTCTCCCGGAGCGCTCGGCCGATCTGTTCCCCCACGAGTTTTCGGGCGGCCAGCGCCAGCGCATCGCGATCGCGCGAGCCCTCTCCCTCTCGCCGAAGGTGGTGGTGCTCGACGAGCCGGTCTCGGCGCTCGACGTGTCGATCCGCGCCCAGATCCTCAATCTCCTGAGAGATCTCCAGGCCCAGCTCGGCGTGTCGTACCTCTTCATCGCGCACGATCTCGCCGCGGTATCCCACATGAGCCACGCGATCGCCGTGATGTACCTCGGCAAGATCGTGGAGGTCGGGGACGCCGACATCGTCTCCAAGTCGCCGAAGCATCCGTACACGGAGGCGCTCTTCTCGGCGGCGCTGCCGTCGCACCCCGACGAGCGGCGCGACGACGAGATCATTCTGACCGGCGAGGTGCCGAGTCCGCTGAACCCGCCGTCCGGCTGCCATTTCCACCCGCGCTGTCCTCACGCGATGCCGCGCTGCTCCACCGAGGAGCCGAAGCTGCTCCCGGAGTCCGGCCGCATGGTCGCCTGCCACCTCTTCTCGAAGTAGGAGTCGGTTGGACTTCGTTTCGCTCCACGCGCAGTCGAAGCCCGACGCCGTGGCCCAGATCGAAGAGGATCGCCGCGTCACCTGGCGGGAGCTGCTGGAGCGCCGCAACAAGGTCGCGGGCGCGCTCGCCAAGCTGGGCGTGGGCCGGGGCGAGCACGTGATCGTCTACGCTCCCAACTCGCTGGAGTGCCTGCTGGCGTCGGCCGCCACCCGGGCTGCCAACGCGGTGCCGGTGCCCATGAACCACCGTCTGGTCGCCGAGGAAGTCGGCTACATCCTCGAGAACTCCGACGCCGTCGCGGCGTTCGTGGGCGGCCCCTTCGTGGCGATGGCCGACGAGGTCCGTCGGCGCGCCGAGAAGATCCGCCTCTGGATCCTCCTGGGTGAGGAGCGGCGGAGCTGGGCGGCGAGCCTCGACGAGCTCCTCGAGCACGACGCCGAGCCGCCGGCAGTTGATCCCGCCCAGGGGCTCGGCGGCTCGATGATCTACACCGGCGGCACCACCGGCAGACCGAAAGGCGCCTTGCGCGCGGCCTCCGATCCGCAGGTGACGCTGGCGTACATGCAGTCACTCGGCATGATCCACGACCCGCACGTGCACCTGGTAGCCGGGCCGCTCTATCATTCGGCGCCGGGCTCCTTCGCCCTCTTCTCCGCGGTCATCGGCGGGACGGTGGTCGTCATGCGCCGGTTCGACCCGGAGCACGCGCTCCACCTCATCCAGACCCACCGGGTCACCAGCACCTTCATGGCGCCCGCCCTGGTCCAGCGCATCGTCGACCTGCCCGAATCGGTGCGCGCGCGCTACGACGTTTCCTCGATGCGCTCGCTGGTGGTCGCGGCGGCTCCGTGCCCGATGCGGGTCAAGGAGGAGGCGCTCCGGTACTTCGGTCCGTGCTTCTACGAGTTCTACGGATCGACCGAGCTCGGAATCAACACCGTCCTGCGGCCCGAGGACGTTCTGCGAAAGCCCGGCTCGTGCGGCCGCGCGGCGCCCGGGATCGACATCGCCCTCCTGGACGACGACGGCAATCCCGTCCCCGTCGGCGAGCCGGGCGAGCTCTACGTCCGGCGATTCGGCGGCATGTACGATGCCTACTACAAGAGCCCGGAGGCGACGCGGCAGACCCGGCGGGGCGACTGGTACTCGGTCGGCGACGTGGCGCGCGTGGACGCCGACGGCTATTACACGCTCTGCGACCGCAAGCGCGACATGATCATCTCGGGCGGCGTCAACATCTACCCCGCCGAGATCGAGGACGTCCTGCACCGGCACCCGGCCGTCGACGACGTCGCCGTGTTCGGCGTGCCCGACGACGACTGGGGCGAGCGGGTTCACGCCGCGGTACGGATCCGCGCGGGCCACGCGCTCACCGCCGACGAGCTGCGCGCCTTCGCCGGCAAGCACCTGGCCGACTACAAGGTGCCGCGCGAGGTCTCGTTCCCCGAGGACTTTCCGCGCGACAGCGCCGGAAAGCTCGTCAAGCGGCTGCTCCGCGACCCCTACTGGGCGGGGCACGGCCGGACGATCTGACGGCGCTCAGGACCCCTGCAGCGCGAGCACGTTGAAGGCGGGAACGGGCTTGGAGAAGCCCTTCAGCGTCAGGCTGCCCAGATCCTCCACCTCGACCAGCGCCTCGACCGCTCCGAGCACGCGCTGCGAGATCAGGATCTGCCGCGGCTTCGCCTCGCCGCAGAGCCGCGCGGCCATGTTGGTCACGGTGCCGATCGCGCCGTAGTCCATCCGGCCCTCGAAGCCGATCGCGCCGATCGTCGCGTAGCCCTGCGCGATCCCGATCCCGAAGTCGAGCTCGTAGCCGCGCTTGCGCCACTTTACGAGCAGCTCGTCGACCTCTCCGCGCATCGCCGCCGCCATCCGTACCGCGCGCTCCGCCGCGTCGGCCACCGGCACCGGGTCGTTGAAGAAGATCATCATCCCGTCGCCGGTGAAGCGCTCGAGCGTGCCCTCGTGCGCCAGGATGAGCCGCCCCATCACCGCGTGGTATTCGCGCAGCACGCCCATGACCTCCTCGGGCTCGGACGTCTCGGCGAAGGCGGTGAACCCGCGGAGATCGAGGAAGACCACGGTGATCTCGCGCCGGTGGCTCTTGAGTGGATCCTCGGTCTCGCCGCTCACGATCAGCTCGGCGAGCTGGGGGGAGAAAAAGCGCTTGAGCCGCTCGAGCCGGTCGAGCTGCGCGAGCTGCTGCTCGACCCGCTGCGCGAGCGTCCGGTTCCAGTCGGCGAGCTCGTCGTGCAGCACCTTGATCCGGAGCAGCGACTTGACGCGGGCCAGGAGCTCGGGCTGGTTGATGGGCTTGCTCAGGAAGTCATCGGCGCCCGCCTCGATCCCCTTCACACGCTCCTGGGTAGGATCGAGCGCCGTGACCATGATGATCGGCAGCATCGCCGTCGCGGGGTTCTCCCGGATCTTGCGGCAGACGTCGTAGCCGCTCATCCCCGGCATCATGACGTCGAGCAGCACGAGCCCCGGCCGGTCCTTCTCGACCCTGGCGAGCGCCTCGGCCCCGTTCGCGGCGGTGACGACGGCGTATCCCTTGATCGTCAGGAGGTCGGCGAGCAGCTTCACGTTGACCGGCACGTCGTCGACCACCAGGATCTTCTCGGGCATGCGCTTGGCTACCTCGGGGCGTGCCGGTCGAGTGTCTGACGGACCACGTCCATGAACTCCCGCACCTTGATCGGCTTGGTCTGGTACCCGTCGAACCCGGCGGCCAGGATCTTCTTGCGGTCCTGAGTCATGGCCGACGCGGTCACCGCGATCACCGGGATCGCGCGGGTCGCCGGATCCGCCCGCAGCTGGCCGAGGGCGGTGATGCCGTCCATCCCCGGAAGCTGGATGTCCATCAGGATGAGCGCGGGCCCGCGCTCCTTCGCGAGCCGGACGCCGTCTTCTCCGGTGCCCGCCTCGATCGTCTGATATCCGGTGTGTCGAAGCACGTCGCGCACCAGCTTGAGGTTCTTCTCGTTGTCCTCGACGATCAGGATCAGCTCGTTGGCCATGGCTTCACCGGAAGTGTGAACGTGAACGTCGCGCCCTGACCCAGCTGGCTCTTCACCCAGATCTTGCCGCCGTGCAGCTCGACGAATCGCCGCGACAATGTGAGGCCCAGGCCCGTCCCCTCGTGCTTCTTGGCGTAATCCGTCCCCACCTGACGGAACTCCTCGAAGACGGCTTCGTGGTCCTCGGGCGCGATCCCGACGCCGGTGTCGCTCACCGAGATCTCGGCGACGCCGTCCACGAGCCCGGCGTGGACGTCCACCCGGCCGCCCTCGGGCGTGAACTTGATCGCGTTCGACAAGAGGTTCAGGAGCACCTGCTTCACCTTGCGCTCGTCGCCCTTGACCTCGCCGAGCTGCGGGTCGATCCCCACCTCGAGCGTGATCGCGCGGCGGGCGGCGCGCTCGCGCACCAGCGTCACCGCGTTGTCGATGGCCTGCGGGAGATGGAAGTCGGCCACGTCCAGCTCCATGCGCCCGGCCTCGATCTTCGCCAGATCGAGGATGTCGTTGATGAGCGACAGCAGATGGCGGCCCGAGGAGAGGATGTCTTGCAGGTACTCGTCCTGCTTGGCGTTGATCTCGCCGAACATCCGCTCGAGGAGGACTTCCGAGAACCCGATGACCGCGTTGAGCGGCGTGCGGAGCTCGTGCGACATGCTGGCGAGGAACTCGGACTTGTGCCGGTCGGCGATCTCGAGCTGCCGGCTCTTCTCCTCGATCTCCTGGAACAGGCGCGCGTTCTGGATGGCCAGCG
>QHSM01000338.1 GCA_003221595.1 Candidatus Rokuibacteriota bacterium
CCCGAAGCCTACGGGACCTATCCCGAGTACGCCGGGCTCAACGAAGCGTATGCCTCGACGATCGGCGCGCCGGCGAGCCACGTCGAGGCCTTCAACGGCGTGGACGCCGCGATCCGCGCGATCTTCGACGCCTACGGCGAGCGGGGCAACACCTTCCTGACCACCACGCCGACCTTCGGGTACTACGCGCCCTGCGCGCAGCAGCAGGGCATGGTAATCGACGAGGTCCCGTACCCGGAGGACTTGAGCTTCCCGCTCGAGGCGGTCGCCCGGCGGCTCGAGGCGCGGCCGCGGCTCTGCTTCATCTGCAATCCGAACAATCCCACGGGAACGCTCCTGGCGCCGGGCGCGATCGTGGCGCTCGCTCGCTCGGCGCCGGAAACCCTGGTGGTTGTCGACGAGCTCTACGTGGCTTTCACGGGACAGACGGTGGTGCCGGCGGCGCTCGAGCTTCCGAACGTGGTGACGCTGCAGTCGCTGTCGAAGGCGGCGGGCATCGCGGCCATCCGGCTGGGCTTCGCGATCGGCCACCCGAGCATCGTCGAGCGACTCCGCCGGGTGACGGGACCGTACGACGTCAACATGTTCGCGGTGGTCGCGGGGAAGGCCGCACTGGCCGATGAGGGCCATATGAGGCGGTACGTCGCCGAAGTGCTGGCCGCGCGGGCGTGGACGATCGACGAGATGCGCCGGCTGGGCGCTCGCTGCGCCGGCGACGGCGGCAACTACGTCCTGGTGTGGCCCCCGGGGAAGTGCGAGGACGTGGTGGAGGCACTCCGGGACGAGGGGATCCTCGTCCGGAGCATGGCGGGAAAGCCCGTCATCGATGGCAGCTTTCGCCTCACCATCGGCACGCGACAGGACATGCGGCGCTTCGCGGCCGCGTTCGCCTCGGCGATCGCGGTCAGCCGGCCAGGTTCTCCAGCCGCTTCAGGATCTCGCGCTTGGGCACGGCGCCGACCAGCCGATCCTTCTCCGCGCCGTCCTTGAAGAACAGGAGCTGCGGGATCGCCTGGATCCCGAAGCGCGACGCGAGCGCCGGGTGCTCGTCCACGTTGACCTTGCCGATCGTCACCTGGTCACCCAGCTCGCTCGCGATCTCCTCGAGCACGGGCCCGACGACCCGGCAGGGCCCGCACCACGGCGCCCAGAAGTCGATCACCACCGGCCGCTCGCTCGTGACCACGCCATCGAACGTCGCGTCCGTCACTTTCACAGTCATCGTCACCGACCTCCCGGCCCTTGAGACGCTACAATGCCCCGCATGGATTCACGCCGGCCGGCTCTCGATGAACCGCGCGACCTCGTTCATGCGCTCGTCGAAGAACACGAACACGGGGATCGAGCGGTAGAGCCCTTTCTTCAGATACTGGTCCATCACGTCGAGGTTCAGGTCGCGGGGAAAGAGCCGCATCTCGATGTTCGCGTGGCCCTCGACCAGCTTGGCCACGTAGGGAACCTGGGCGAGGCAGGTGCCGCACCAGTCCTCGGTGAGGACGAGCACCCGGCGCACCGCGCCCAGCCGCGCCAGGACCCGCGTGTCCTCCGGCTCGAGCGTCGTCTCGTCGAGCGCCTCGACGAAACGCTCGCGGTTGACGGACATGTGATCGATGTACTGCGCCAGGGTCATGCCCTGCTCGAACCGCTCCTTGGTCATCACTCCGGGTACCCTACCACGGCAGTCTAGAGGATCATCACCCCATGAAGATCACACGGGTTCAGACGCTCGTTCTCAACCTGCCGATGGTGATCGAGGGCGCGCCGCCGATGCTCGGCGGCCGGCCCCGGACCAGCATCGACATGCTGCTCGTCCGCATCGACACCGACGGCGGCGTCACCGGCTGGGGCGAGGCGTTCGGCCACCGCATTTTCCCGGCGACGCGCGCCGCCATCGACACGCTCCTGGGGCCGATGTGCGTCGGCCGCGACCCGAGCCAGATCGCGGCCATCAACGACGAGATGCAGCGCCTCCTGCACGGGATCGGACGGAACGGACCCGTGATCTACGCGCTGTCGGGCATCGACATCGCGCTCTGGGACATCGCGGGCAAGGTCGCCGGCGTGCCGCTCTACCGCCTGCTGGGCGGTAGCCCGCGCGCCGACCTGCCCGCCTACGCGAGCCTCCTGCGCTACGGGACGGCCGACGCGGTCGCCCGCTACACGGAGCAGGCGCTGGGCCGCGGCTACCGGCTGATCAAGCTGCACGAGATCACGGTGCCCGAGGTGAAGGCCGCTCGCGACGTCGCCGGCCCGGGGATTCCGATCATGATCGACACGAACTGTCCGTGGACGGTGGCGCAGGCGGTCGAGATGGCGCGGCGCCTGGCGCCGTTCGATCCGCACTGGCTCGAGGAGCCGGTGTGGCCGCCGGAGAACCTCGCCGGGCTCGCCGAGGTCCGCGCGCGCGGCGGGCTCGCGACCGCCGCCGGCGAGAACTACGGCACGGTCTGGGAGTTTCGCCGTGCGTTCGAGGCCGGAGCGCTCACGTACGCCCAGCCGAGCGTGACGAAGATCGGCGGCGTGACGGAGATGCGCCGGGTCATGACGGTCGCCGAGGCGTTCGGAGTCCACGTCGTCCCGCACTCCGCGTACTTCGGCCCGGGGCTGCTCGCGGCGATTCACTGCATCGCCGCGATGCCGACCGAATCGTGGGTCGAGCGCTTCTACTGCGATTTCGCCGACAACCCCCTGGGCGACGCGATCCACCCGAAGAACGGCCGCATCGGCGTGCCCCAGGGGCCCGGCCTGGGCGTCGACCCTGATCCGCGCATGATCGAGAAGCTAGCGCGCTAGGCGTTCCACTCGCGCGGGCCCTCGTCGTCATACCCGCACTGCTCGCAGGACGCGAAGTAGTGCGTGGCCGGCGGCATGGCCACCGCAAGCCGCAGCGAGGTCTCGGTGCCCACGGTCTTGATGTGATGGACGGTGCCGCGCGGCACCCAGACGATGTCGTCCTTGCGCGCCTCGACGACGAGGCCGCCCGTCAGCTCCCAGGTGAACTCGCCGGCCAGGACGACCCACCACTCGTCGAAGTCGGCGTGCCAGTGCGGGCGATTGCCGCCGCCCGGACGATTGGCGATCAGCGTGACGAGCTGGCGCTCGTCCTGGATGACCCGGCGCGACCACGGCGGCGGGCCCATCTTGGCGACGAGGTCGGCCACGCGGGTACGAAGCGTGTTGGGCCCATCGGGGCTGGCGGCGCGCGGCGGTGTCGGCCCCGTCGCGAAATGCGGAATGGTGATGGTCGTTATCGGCACGCTCTCACCTCGCGAGTGGATCGGGACGGAGCTGAAACTTGACGACCTTGCTCGTCGTCCCCTTGCCGCCCTCGACGTGGAAGGGTGTTCTGGTGGCGTAGGTGGACCAGAGCCCCTTGCCTTTCCAGCCGGCATTCGGGTCGTCGATGCGCCCGTCCATCCACTTGGCGTAGAAGCCCATGGGGTAGGGGACGCGAAGGACGACGAACTTTCCGTTCACGAGGGCGAGGAGCCCTTCATTGGCGTTCCCGGTGCCGATCGGCACGTTCCGGCCCAGGCCGAAGGTGTCGAACTGATCGACCCAGGCGTAGTAGCTCGCCTCGGCGCTGCCCGGATCCGTCACGTTCGCAAGCTGTGGCCCCGGGTACGGATAAAGCGTCCAGCCCTCGGGACAGTGCTGTCCCGTCGCCCTGGGCCCGTTGAGGGGCCCCTTGCACTTGCGCCGGTCGAAGCTCGCGAGATGCCCGCTGGAAAGCGGGGTCCACACGACGCCGCTCCGGTCGATGTCCATGCCGCGGGGCCCGTATCCTGGGAGCGGCGGCTCGAAAACTTCCGCGAGAGCAGTCGCCGGAGGATTCGTGCCGGGATTGAGGCGGATGACGTAGCCGGGGAAGCCGAGCACCGTGCCCCACACGGTGCCGTCGTTCGGGTTCACGCCGATGCCGTAGAAGGCCGCCACGACCCGCTTGTCCTTGGTCGGATCGACCGGCTGGTCGGGCTCGACGTACTCGTCGCGCTTGCCGTTGCCGTTGGTGTCGAGGATGAGCGCCGTCCAGCTCTGGGATTTCTGCTCGTCACCGGTCTCGTCGAACATCTTGCGATTCAGCCAGCCGATGACGCCGCTGGCGGGCCCGCCGGCGCTCGTCCACAGCGTGTGGTTGGCGTCCTCGGCGAAGACCAGGTGGTGCGTCGGGAAGCACGTTCTGATCAGCGTGATCTTCCCGCTCTTCGGCTCGTACACGGAGAGATGGCGGTTGGACTGTTCCATCGGGAAGAGCTTCGCGGACGGATGCGCGGAGCCCTTCTTGCAGAAATCGGGATTTGCCGGTGCGCCGACTCGCGAGGTGAACCAGACCCGACCTCGCTCGTCGAACATCGGGTTGTGCATGCTGGTCTGGCTGTCCCAGATCGGGTCCGGGCCCCAGTAGGGCGACGGCGTCATGGGGTTTTGCTTCGACGAGGGCGTGGCAGGATCGCGCACCAGCATCTTCACCTGCGTCGCCTTGTGATTGACGGGATCGAGCACGGGGAAGAGATCGGTGCTCTCCTCGGGGGCGCCGTAGATCAGGCCGTTGGCGTTGACGGTCGGCTTGCGCTTGTCGGTCGAGATCTCGTCGTGCAGGTAGTCCTTGGGGCCGGCCCAGTCCCAGAGCGTGACGACCACGTTGCGCTCGGTGCCCTGGGGCCGCGGCGGCCTCGACGCCGGAAGCTCGCCGGCGGCGATCCGGTCGGTCCAGTCCGCGAACAGCTTGTAGGCCCGCGTCGGCTCGAGCCTCTTGATGTTGTTGGTCATCTGGGTCATGGCTTGCCCGGAGACGATCCGCCGGCCCCACGCTGCTTCGGAGTTCGTGAAATCGCCGAGCTCTTTCGGAATCGCGCGCGTCGCCTTGTTGCCCAGCTGGTGACAGGTGTAGCACCCGTTGGTCTTGACGACGTCCAGCCACTGGGTCTGGTCCTTCAACGCCACCGGGATGCCGTTGCCCTGAGGGCCTGTGCCCGGAAACTCGCTCTTCTCCGGGACCCGGAGCATCGAGTACCAGTAGATGGCCGGATAGTATTCGGCGGCGGCCGCCGCGTTCGGAGCGATCACCGCGTTCAAGTCGAGGAACTTCCCGGGCGTGGTCCGCACCTTGGGCGAATCGACCAGCCCGTACCCGCGCACCCACACGCTGTAGGTGGCTTTCGGAAGCTCGGGGATGAGATACCGCCCGCGATCGTCGGTGACGACGATCTTGATGAATCGAGTCGGCAGATCGCTCGTCTCCGCGATCACCCAGACGCCGGCCTCCGGCCCGTTCGCGCTCGTGACCGCGCCGCCGAGGTCGCCCGCGCCGATGCGGATCGCGGGGTCGCCGCTCGGCTGGGCGCTCAACCGTGCCTGGGAGGAGAACAGGAGTACCGCGATGCCGACGCCGACCGCGCAGAGGCCGAACGTCCGGGTCGTCCTCATCTTCATCCTCCTGAACCGGCTACGGCCTGAAGACGGCGAAGACCTTGTCGGAATTCGAGATCCACGACTCGAGGAACACCGATTCGTCGGGCTTGCGCTTGAGCTCGGCCATCGCGCCCGCCAGGCAGAACCAGTTCAGGAGCTCGTGATGGCCGCGATCCTCCGCCTCGGCGATCGTGGTGTTGCGCCACGTCGCCCAGTCCCCGTCGCGGAGCGCCTCGTAGTAGCGCTTGTCCGACTCCACGTCCGGGAACATCAGCGAGTTCTTCGCGACCAGGAACGAGTGGCTCCAGCTCGACGACGCGATGACCGCGACGCGCCAGGGGCAGGCACTCAGGCCCCGCGCGATCGACGCGCCCACCTGGAAGCACCGCCACGGCTGCGGGCCGGGCGGATCGAGCTCGGTGTGCTCCGCGAGCTTCGCCGCCTGTGACGGCGTCATCGGCGCGCCGTGAGCGCCGACCAGCCAGCGGCCGTAGGCGTTGACCGTGAACGGCACGACCGGGTAGGGGAAGCCCTTGCGGTCGATGTCCAGGTACATGACCGAGTTCATGAACGCGTGCCCGAGCGCGTGGTGCAGGGGCTTGTAGGCGTACGCGATGTCGACGCCGTCGTTCAGCAGCGCGGTGGCCAGATGCTTGGCGCCCGCCCGATGGCCCGTGACCGTGAACGTCTTGTCCTTGGGCTCGTCCCACCAGTTCTCGCCGCGGTGACCCTTCCAGGGCTGGACGTCGACCGAGTCGTAGGCGAGGATCGAGAACGGCGGTACGCAGTCCTCGCGGTAGTTCTCGTACTGGTCGTCGCCCCAGAGCAGAACGAAGTCGGGCTGGAACGCATCCAGCTCGGCCCGCGCCTTGCGGAAGTGGTGGATCAGATCGTTCCGGTGCGCCTCGGAGTGGGCCGCGCCCTCGTCGGTGGACCACTGCGCCCGCATCGTCGGGTGCCACGTCGCGGGTGTGCGCAGATTCTCGGGCAGCAGCGGATCGGCCATCAGCAGCTTGATGCGGCCGGTCATGTTGCCCTTGTACGAGAGGGGCGGGTAGTGCGTGATGCCGAGCCCGAGAATCTGTCCCATGACGTCCTCCTCAGTCAGCGAGCGGAATCGTGACCGACAGGCGCGGCTGGCTTCCGACCACGCGCGTCGTGTGTCCCTTTCCCGTGAGGTCCTCGGCCAGCGTCACGTGCCCCGGGCCGTAGCGGTGCACGCTGCCGTCGGCGAGACCGATTTCCACTTCGCCCGCGAGCGTGATGACGAACTGCCGGCGCGGGGCGGTGTGCCAGTCGGAGAAGTGACCCGCCTTCGTCGTCCGGAAGACCACGCCCTTGGCGGCCTGCAGCGTCGCCAGCTCCGGATGGGTCGCGAGATCCATCTCCTCGATGTGAGTCAGGCCGTCCTTGCCGGTGTACAGCCGAATGAAGTTGCCCATGTCCGGTCTCCCTCTAGGGTACGCGCAGGACCAGCTTGCCGAAGAAATCGCGGCCGGCCATGACCTCGTGCGCCTTCGCGGTCTCCGCCAGGTCGAATGTCTTGCCCACCACGCCGTGCAGCGCGCCGTAGCGCGCCATGTGCATCATGGCCGCGAAGCTCCGACGGCTCCGCGCTCCGCTGCCCATCAGCGTCAACGGCCGGCCCTGGAGGACCGACAGGTTGAACGGGATCTGGCTCCCGCCGGTCGTTCCCGTGATGACGAGCCGGCCGCCGGGCTTGAGGCTCGCGCAGCTCTCGTCCCACACGGGCGCGCCGACGCAATCGAACACCACGTCGACGCCGCGGCCGTCGGTCAGCTCCTTGACGCGCTGGCTGAATTTCGGCGTGGTGGTGTAGTTGATCACCTCGTCGGCGCCCAGCTCTTTCGCCCTGGCGAGCTTCCAGTCGCTTCCGGCGGTCACGATCGCGCGGGCGCCGATGCCCTTGGCCATCAGGAGACCGAAGCTGCCGACGCCGCTGCCGACCGCCTGGATGAGGACGTCCTCCCACGGCTGGAGCTGCACGCGCTCGACCAGACAGTGCCACGCCGTGTGGCCCGCCAGCGGAAACGTCGAGGCTTCCTCGAACCCCATGCCCTCGGGGATCGACTGTAAGTTAGCCGCGGGAACCTTGCAGTACTGCGCGTGACCGCCGTCGAGCTCGCCCCCGAGCCGCTTCTGGCGCTCGCAGTACTCGTCGCGCCCGAGCACACACGGCGAGCAGGTGCCACACTTCACGCGGTTCTCCACCACGACCCGGTCGCCCTCTTTCCAGCCCGTGACGCCGGGTCCCAGGCGCGCGACTTCCCCCGCCACATCGAGGCCCAGAATGCGGGGGAGCGCCCCCGTGGCCGAGCGGCCCGCGCGGATCGCGAGGTCCGCGTGGTTGACGGCCGTCGCCCGGACGCGGACGACGACCTCGCCCGCTCCCGCCTCGGGATCGGGCCGGTCGCCGAAGATCAGCTTCTCGGGACCGCCGGGCTCGGCGATGTAGACGGCCTTCATCGAAAGATCGCCTGACACTTCGGCGCGTTGAAGATCCAGGTCTCCACCCAGTCGACGAGCTCCATCTTGGCGCCGAGCTCGGACATGGCCCCCGCGAGGCACACCCAGTTCAGGACCTCGTGCTGGCCGGACGCCTCGAGCCGCTCGAGGGGCAGATCGCGCCAGGTGTCGTAGTCGCCGGCGCGCAGGTGCTCCAGCAGGACTCGATCGGCTTCCAGATCGGGATAGATGAAGTGGTTCTTCTCGGTCAGGAACGCGTGCGACCAGCTCGACGACGCCATGAGCACCACGCGCCACGGGCTCTCGCGCAGGATCCGGGCGGTCGCGCGCCCGACCTCGAAGCAGCGGCGCGGCGACGGCGCCGGCGGATCGGCCTCCACGCCGAACTGGCTCCCGCCCCCGCGATTGCGGATGACGTCGCGCCCGTAGCAGTTCACGGTCACCGGCAGGATCGGGTACGCGAAGCCCCGGCGGTCGAGGTCGAAGTACAGGAGCGTGTTGGCGAACGCGTGAGCCACGCCGTCGCCGTGCAGCGGCCGATAGGCGTAGGGCATGTCGATGCCGGCCTCGAGGAGCCCCGTGGCCAGGAGCCGGCCCGCCGCGGGCTGTCCGGGCCAGGTGAACGTCTTGTCTCCGGGCTCGCCCCAGATGTTCGGGCGCTTGCCGAGCCGCTTGAACGGCTGGAACTCGAGCTTGTCGTAGGCCAGGATGCAGAACGGCGGAACGATATCTTCCTGGAAGTTCTCGTATTGATCGTCGCCCCACATCAAGATGAAGTCGGGTCGAAAGGCGTCGATCTCGTCCCGGAGCGTCCGAAACGCGCCGAACACGCGGGCGCGATGCGCCTTGAACGAGGTGATCCCCTCGTCGTCGCCCCACTCCGCGCGCATCGGCTCGGGCCAGTTCGCGGGATCCTTCATGTGCGCGGGAATGCGCGGGTCGGAGTGGAGCATCCGCGCCAACGGCCACGGCTTGAGCTCGTCCGGCACGAGCCCGGGCGGATAGTGGGTCGTCCCGATTCCTAGAATGTCCCCCATGTCCGTCCCCTCCCCTCGGCGGTTAGCCCTACGCGCGCGAGGATCGCACAAACTCTCGCCAGATCGCAACGCAGCGAGCCGGCGCCGAGTGCTGGACGTAGCCGCTCGCGCCGGGCACTTCCACCAGGGTTCCGCGCGACAAGAGCTCGGCCAGGCTCTGCGCGCGATCCGGCGTGTTGAGCGCGCTGTGCTCGGCGACCAGGATCAATGCCGGGAGCCCGATCTTCGGCAGGATGGGCGTGAGATCGACGGTCGCCAGGTAGGCGAGCGTCTCGAGCACCACGTGCTTCGGCGTCCGGCTCATCTCCCGGATGTACCACTCCTGATGTCCGGGATCCGACGCGCCGGGCTCCAGGCGCCGGCTGGCGGTCTGTCGCACCCACGCCTCGACGCCCTGTTCCTTCACGAGGCTGTGGTAGTCCAGGTAGGCCTGGATCCCGCGGAACTTGTACGGCGAGGTGCAGGTGGTCACCGTGCGAAGGCGCTCCGGGAATCGATGGGCGAACGCGAGCGCAATCGTGCCGCCGATCGTCTCGCCGATCAGGTGCGCCCGGTCGATCCGGAGGTGATCCATGAGATGACGGAGGTCATCGGCGAAGCCCTCGAGGGACCAGGGATAGCCCGGCGGGGGAACGGTGGATCTGCCGAAGCCCCGAGCGTCGACGCGGATGACGCGATAGTCGCGGGCGAGCAGCGGGACCCAGCCGTACCAGAGCCTCGAGCTCTTGGCATTGCCGTGGTGGAGGATGACGGTCTCGGGCGACGACCACGGATCGGTGAAATCGTCGTCCTCGTAATGCATGAGCAAGTCGCCCGGAAGCTGCGCGGTCGGCATCACCGATCCTCCTTGCTCGAGGCCGAGCTCAGATCACGCCGCGCTTCGCCAGATCGGCGATCTGCTCCTTCGTGTAGCCGATGGACGTCAGAACCTCCTCGTTGGCGTCGCCCAGCTCCGGCGCCGGGCTCCGCAGCGGCAGACGCTTCTCGCCGTGCGAGACCGGGTGACCGAGGATGGTGAGGTCGCCGAGCGCCGGCGAGTGCACCGGCTGCGCCATCGCGAGGTGTTGCACCTGAGGATCGGCGAACGACTCGTTGATCTTGTAGATCGGGCCGCACGGAACGCCGGCCTCGTTGAGCAGCTTGATCCACTCGGCGCTGGTCTTCTGCCGCGTCACCGGTATCAGGACTTCCATGATGACGTCGCGGTTCGTCGACCGCGCCTTCGAGGTCGAGAAGCGCGGGTCGGTCAGGAGATCCGGCCGTTCGATCGCGCGACAGAGCCGCGAGTAGATATCATCGCCGGCGGCGGCAATGTTGATGTGGCCGTCCTTCGTCTCGAAGACGCCGGTGGGAATGCCGGTCGGATGGTTGTTGCCCGCCTGCGGCGGCACCTCGTGGCTCATCAGCCAGCGCGATGCCTGGAAATCGAGCATCGAGAGCATCGCCTCCAGGAGCGAGGTGTGCACCCACTTGCCCTCGCCCGTGGTCTCGCGCTCGATCAAGGCGACCAGGATGCCCTGGGCCAGGAAGATTCCCGAGCACAGATCGGCGATGGGGATGCCGACCCGCACCGGCCCCTGGCCCGGAATGCCGGTGATGGACATCAATCCGCCCATGCCCTGGGCGATCTGATCGACGCCCGGACGGTCCCGGTAGGGACCGCTCTGGCCGAATCCGGAAATGCTGCCGTAGATCAGGCGCGGATTGATCTGGCGGATCGCCTTGTAGTCGATCCCCAGACGCTCCTTCACACCCGGCCGGTAGTTCTCGACGATGATGTCCGCATCCCGCGCGAGCTTCTTGAAGATCGCCACACCCTCGGGGTCTCTGAGGTTGAGCGTCATGCTCCGCTTGTTGCGGTGCAGATTCTGGAAGTCGAAGCCATGGCGATTGCCGCCCATGCCGTCGCCCGTGCGGCCGCCGGGCATCTCGATCTTGATGGCTTGCGCCCCCCAGTCGACCAGCTGCCGGACGCAGGTGGGGCCGGCCCGGGCGCGCGTGAGGTCGAGGACTTTGAACCGGGCCAGGGGGAACGATTGGTCGGTCATGGTGCCGGTATGATACATGCTCCTGTAGAATCGCTCCATGCCCAGAGACGAGACGGCTTCCAAGCTCGAGATCGTGACCGAGATTCCCGACAAGGCGATGGTGATCTTCGCGCATCCCGACGACGCCGAGATCGGCTCCGGCGGCGTCGCGGCCAAGTGGGCGGCCGCGGGCTGCGAGGTGACCTACGTGCTGTGCACCAACGGCGCGGCCGGCACCGCCGACCGCACGCTCACGCCGGCGGCCCTCGCGCGCAAGCGCGCCGACGAGCAGCGCGCGGCGGCCGATTTCATGGGCGTGCGCCACGTCGTCATGCTCGGCTACCCGGACGGCGGGCTCGAGGACACGCGCGAGTTTCTGGGCGACATCGTCGGCGCCATCCGCCGCTACCGGCCGCACACCGTCTTCGTCCACGACCCCTATCGCATGAAAGGCTTTCAGCACCGCGATCATCGCAAGGCCGGGATCGCCGCGACCGACGCCGTCTATCCCTACGCCCGCGACCATCTGCACTTCCCGGAGCAGATCACGCGCGACGGCCTGCAGCCCCACAAGGTGCGCGAGCTCTGGTACTGGGGCGCGGACACGCCCGACATCATCGTCGACGTCACCGACTCGATCGACCGCCAGATCGCCGGGTTGATTCGCCACGAGAGCCAGGTCCCCGGCTTCAACGTGC
>QHSM01000413.1 GCA_003221595.1 Candidatus Rokuibacteriota bacterium
TCGCGACCGCCTGGTCGCGCAGCGTGCCGGCGCGATTCTAGATGTTCTTCGCCGCGGCCGTGAATTCCGGCCACATCTGCCAGATGCCGGGCTTCGCCTTCGACTTGTCGGTGAGCGACCCTTCCGGGAAGACGCCGGGAATCCGCTGGGCGTGGAGCCCGATGGCCTCGGCGTTCACCGCGACCCCTTCGGGGTTGCCGGCCTTGACCTTGTTCTGGATGTCGGCCCAGTTGGCGCCGACGTTCTTCATCAACCGCTGCCCGCACAGTGCGAAATTCCATCTAGCCTCCTCCTTCAGGGGGTTGGATTCGGTTCGATCGCTCGATGGTAGGGCGTCACGCTTACTTTCCGATCTTGTTCTTGATCGGCGGGATCGTCTTGAGGTACCGCGCGATCGCGAGCCGGTCGGCCTTGGTCATGTCCTTGTAGCCGGCCAGCGTCCCCTCGATGACCTCGCCCATGAGCCCGCCGGCCACGTCGCCGTCGGGCTTGTTGCCGCTGCCGAGATAGTCGGCAATCTCCTCCTCGGACCACTGCAAGCCCGTCGTCTTGTCGGGCGTGATGTTCGGGACTTCGGAATCCTCCGGACCCTTGGGGCTGCCGGCCAGGAAGCGTGAGTTGTCGGTCGCCATCGTCATGGTGCGCGGCGTGTGGCACTCGCCGCAGTGGGCGACCGCGCGGACCAGATACTCGCCGCGCGCCGTCCCCGAGGTCGGGACCGCCGTCGGCGGCGTCTCGCGCGGCGCGAAGGCGGCGAGCCAGGTCGGCAGGAACACGCTCTCGAACATGGGCACCGAGAGCTTCTTCGCCAAGTTGGCCCGCTTCACCGCCGGCACCGTGCGCAGGAAGACGACGAGCGCCTTCACGTCCTCTTCCGCCATGCCGTTGAACACCGTGTACGGATGCACGGGCACGAGGCGCTCACCGTTGGGCCTCCGCCCCAGGCGGATGGCGGTGATGAGCTGCTCGTCCGTCCAGCCGCCGATTCCCGTCTCCCGGTCCGGCGTGATGTTGGTCGAGTACACCGTGCCGTAGGGCCCGTCGTACTTCCGCCCGCCCGCGTTGACCGGATGCTTGGGCACGGTGTGGCAGCCGCAGCCGCCGGTCGCTCCGAAGACGTACTTGCCCCGCGCGATGTCGGCGGCGGAGGGTGCCTGCGCGGCCGCGGCCGCGGGGAGCCCTAGCACACCGAGCAGGAGCGCGACGAAGAGCGAGGCAGCCCGGATCGTCAATCCAGGCCTACTGGCGGGCGAAGGTCAAGTCGGTCTCCAGCTGGATCTCGTTCGAGACCTTGAAGATGAGGAGCTGCGGCACCTGCATACCATGGTCGGTGAAGGTCGTCGCGAATCGCGCGCGCACCTTGATGTTGTCCGCGGTGAACCCGAACCGCTTCTGGCTCTCGAGCTGCGCCGGCGTGAGCTTGATCCACGTCACGGTGGTCTCGGCGATCCGCTCGATCGGCCGCTGCTTCACGGTGAGGACGCCCCGCACTTTGGCCGGGACCGCCTTTCCGGGCTCGAGCGGGCCGGCCATCTCGACGCTCTTGATGTCGTAGGTGACCCACCGATTGGCCTCGACCTCGGTGTCGAGGAAGCTCTTGGCCCGCATGTCGGCGTCGCGCTTGTCGATGCCGGTCCGGACCAGGTTCATGTCGACCCGTATCGACCCGGTGGCCGTCTGCGGCCGCTCCGGATCGACGGTCAGCGAGCCGGCGATCCCGTCGGCGGCGGTGTTGCCCACGAAGGTCTCGAGCGGCGCGTCGCTCTTGAACGTGGCCCGGGAGTAGTTCGGCAGGAGCTTGAGCGCCATCGCCTCCGCCCACGCCGGGCCGCGGGTAACGGCGAGAACGAGCGCGACGATGGCGAGCGCAGTCATCCGCCGGGTCACGATGGGTCTCCTCTCAGGCTTCGAGGGCGGCCGGGCGCCGCCTTAATACCACGAACGGCTGAGGTCAGGCTCGGGTTCCCGGCTGCGCCGCCTGGAGGTCCGCTTCCATGACGAGCGCGTCCTCGCCGGTATCGTAGTAGTAGCCGCGCCGGCGGCCGACCACGCGGAAGCCGAAGGATTCGTAGAGCGTCCGGGCCTCGGTGTTGCTCGGCCGCACCTCGAGCACGACCTGCCGGAGATGCCGCTGTCGGCCCGCCTCGAGGATGCCGCCGAGGAGAGTACGCGCGAGGCCCCGGCGCCGGCGGTCGGGACGCACGGCGATGTTGGTGATGTGCACCTCGTCGGCGACCTCCCAGAGACAGAGGTAGCCGACGAGCTCGCTGTCCTCGCGCATCACCCAGCAGCGGGCCACCCGGTTCTGCTGGATCTCGTAGAGGAAGGCGCCTCGCGACCAGGGCATCGAGAACGAGGCGCGCTCGATCTCGAGGACCGCGTCGAGGTCGTCCGCGCGCATGGGCTCAACGGACGGCGACATCGCGGCGCTTGAGCTCGGCCTCGGACGGCCTGAGATAGATAGGTACGAGATCGGCCGGCGCGATCGTGTCCCCCATCGCGAGCCGCGAGTGCCCCAGCAATCCCACGGCGGCCGGCGACGGCCCGCGCCGCGGCGGCCGGATCCGTCGCGCGTGGGGCGAGTCGACCTGGTCGGCGGCGTCGCCGAGAACGATCACCGGCTCGTCGAGACGCCGCGCGAGATCGGCCGGCGCCAGGGCCAGGTAGTTCCACTCGCGGCGCATGTCGGCGCCGTCCCACCGGTAGAGCGACGTGTAGACCTCACGCTTGCGTGCATCGAGTACCGGGCACACCGGGAGCGCGGCAAAAGGCAGCAGCGTTGCCATCGCGTCGAGAGTCGGCACGGCCGCGATCGGAATGGCGAGCGCCAGCGCCAGTCCCTTGACGGTGCTGAGACCGATCCGGAGGCCGGTGAACGAGCCCGGGCCCACGGAGACCGCGAGCCCCTCGAGGTCGCGGACCGTCCAGCCGGCATCGGTCAGGAGCCGGTCGATGGTCCCCATCAGGCGCTCGGAGTGCGTCAGGCTGATGTCCAGCGTGTACTCGCCGACGACGAGGCCTCCGTCGAGCAGCGCGGCGCCGCCGGCCAGCGTCGAGGTCTCTACGGCGAGCACGCGCATGCAAGGGAGTCTAGCACGCGCCGAAAGCCGCGCCCCGGCACCCCTTCGGCGCGTGCGATAATGCCCCGAGGAGGGCCCGGATGAGCGCAGCCGCCAGGAAAGAACCCGCCGCGATGGAGACCGAAGTCAGGGAGAAGATTCACCTCGAGATCCTCAAGCGCACCGGCGCTTACCACGCCAACGATCACATCCTGCTGCCCTCGGGCCAGCACACCTCCGAGTACATCGAGAAGACCCTGGTCACCACGGAGCCCTCGTTCACCGAGGGTCTGGGCGCGGTGATCGCCAAGCATTTCGCCCAGTGGCCCGTCGACATGGTCCTCTCCACCGGCCCGGGTGCCCTGATCCTCTCGCACTGTGTCGCGCGCGCGCATCCCTCGAGGCCCGTCGTCGTGTACGGCGCCAAGGGACTGTCGGGCGGCAAGCGGCGGGTCTCCCTGCCGGTCGAGTTCCAGCGCCTGATCAGACCCGGCGCGAAGATTCTTCTCGTCGAGGACCTGGTCAGTACCGGCTCGACGCTGACCTTGCTCAGCAACCTGGTGGAGCAGTTCGGCGCGCTCGTGGTGGGCATCGGGTGCCTCTGGCGCCGCACGTCGGTCGACCTCGACAACCGCCCGGTGTTCAGCCTCGTGAGCCGAGATTTTCCGACCTACGATCCGGACAAGTGCCCGTTCTGCAAGCGAGGCGTGCCGGCGTGAGGGGGCGGGCTGTTTCCCCCGCGACCCGTGTAGGTACGGCCCGTCGGCCGCATCGCAGCAAGACAGCCCGTCTGCAAACGATCGGGCGCGGGGCGCGGGGGAAGCAGCCCGCCCCCTCGCGCCCGAGCCGGCTATACCGCTTCCCAGAGTCCTTCCTGGGCGCCCGCGGTCTTGTAGGCGTCGCGAATCCG
>QHSM01000339.1 GCA_003221595.1 Candidatus Rokuibacteriota bacterium
TGGCCGAGCTTCACCCGGCCGCTCGAGAAGACCAATGTGACCGAGCACAGCGACGACTCACACGGCATGCGCCGGGTCGAGGTGCGCTCGGTGAATGCCGACTCTCACCTCGGTCACCTCTTCCCGGACGGGCCCGGCCCGACGGGGCTCCGCTACTGCATCAACTCGGCGTCGCTCCGGTTCATTCCGGCGACGAAGCTCGAGGAAGCCGGCTACGGCCAGTACAAGGCGCTCTTCGAGAAAAAGGCCCAGCCGACCCGGTAATCGCTTGGGACTCAGCGGTCGGCGCCGAGCTTCGTCGCGCCGCTGTTCGTCTTCAGGTGCGTCAGGCTCCCCAGCTCCTTGAGCGCGGTCAGCATGTCGACCGGAATCACCTGGGAGCTGAGCGAGCCGTCCTCGTTGATGCGGGCGTACACGCGGGTCGCCTTGCCCTCGCTGACCGGGGCGCCGGTGACGGCGTTCTTGGCCTTGCAGTTCCAGTGCAGCGTGCGGGCGCCGACGTCGGCGAGCGTGATGGTGTTGACGATGCGGTCACCGTAGGCCGCCGGGCCGATGAAGCGGAAGTGGATCTCGCCCATCACGAACGTCGTGCGGTCGTTCTTGATCATCTGCTCGATCGGATAGCCGATGACCCGGAACAGCTCGTGCTCCGTGTCGTTGAACCAGGCGACGATGCGCGGGTAGTACACGAGCCCGAACGGGTCCGATTCGCCCCAGTTGACCGTGATCTCCTTCCAGTACATCGCCATGACGCGTTCCTCCTCGGCGCGCGGCCCGTCAGGCCCGTATACGGGATCGGCGTGCCGGCGTCAAGTCTGCTCCGGCCCGTCTAGGCCCGCGCCAGGAGCCAGCCGGTCAGCTCGGCGAACGAAGAGAAGCGGTGCGCGGCATCGGGGCAGCGGCCAAAGCCGTAGTCGGCGTGGAGAAAAGGCACGCGGCACTCCCGCGCCGCCGCCTGATCGCCGGGCGTGTCACCGACGAAGACGGGGTGCCGGAGCCCGTTGCGCTCGATCAGCATCTTCAGATTGGCCGGCTTGGTGCGCCCGGTGTGGCCCCAGCACTCGAAGTCACGAAAGCAGTCGCCGAGTCCGGACCATCGCTGAAAGGTCTCGATGTAGCCGGCCTGGCAGTTGCTCACGATGAAGAGCGGGTAGCGCACGGCGAGCTGCTTCAGTCCGGCGTCGACGTGGGGGAAGAGGTCGCCGCCGCGCTCGCCGATCAGCCGGACGTCCTCGACCGCGGTCTCGGCGGCGAGCGCCGCCAGGTGCGCCTCGGGGAGTCCGGCGAAGACCTCGCGGATGCACTGCTCGTGCGGCGTGCCGGTGACCCGCCTGACGTCGTGCTCGGTGATGGGCCGGAACGGAATGCCGAGCCGCTCGAGCACGCGGTTCCAGCCCATCGCGCACGTCGCCGAGGTGTCCCACAATGTCCCGTCGAGGTCGAAGACCACCGAGTCGACTAGAATCTTGCTCATGGAGGGATCAACCATGCGCCGAATCCTGCTGACCGTGCTCCTCGTTCTCCTCGTCGGTGTGATGCCGGGCCTCGCCCAGCAATCGCACGTGCTGATGACGCCCGACGCGCTCAAGTGGGTCGACCCGCCGACCTTCCCGGGCGCGAAGCTGGCCATCGTCCAGGGCGATCCGGGCAAGGAGGGTCTCTTCGTGTACCGCGTGAAGTTCCCGGCCAACTACAAGATCGCGCCCCACTTCCACAAGGCCGGCGAGAACGTCACCGTGCTCTCCGGCGTCTTCTACATCGGGATGGGCGAGGTGTTCGACCAGAAGGCTGGCAAGGAGATGCCGGTCGGCTCGTTCGTCGCCGTTCCCGCCACGCACCGGCACTTCGCGTGGGTGGGCCCCGACGAGACGCTGGTCCAGGTTCACGGTGTCGGGCCGACGGACATCACGTTCGTCAACGCGGCCGACGATCCGCGAAAGAAGTAGGGGCTCTCGGAGCGGCCTCGACGCCGGCGTCGAGGCCGCTCCGCATCGACGCCTAGTGCCCGCCGCCGGCCCTGACCCAGCCGCCGTGGACGGGATGATGCGAGCAGATGAACTCCAGGAACGCCGGCCGGCCCTTGGCGTTCTCGTCGAGAGCGCGCTTGAGCGCGGGCATCACCTCTGACGGCGACGTCACGTCCTCGCCGTAGAAGCCGACCGACTTCGCCATGTTGGCCATGCACGCCGAGGCGTGATCCGACACCTTCCAGGTGTAGGGATCGTGGCCGCCGCCCCAGAAGCCCGGGCCGTAACCGGAGTAGCCGCCGTTGTTGATGTGCAGCGCCGTGATGCCGATCTTGTAGCGCGCGATCGCCTCGAAGTTGCCCATCATGTAGCACACGCCCGCGTCACCGGTGACGAGCACGCACTGGCGGTCGGGAAACGCGAGCTTGGCGCCGACGGCCCCCGCCAGGCTGAAGCCGAGCGTGGACACGTTGCCCCAGCCGAGATGGCCGCGCGGAATCTGCGCCTCGTAGACCGTGCTGGTCTGGTCGCGCGTGTTCCCCGAGTCGGCGGTGACGAACGAGCTCTTCGGGTCGAGCACCTTCATGAGATCGCCCAGCACCCGGTACGGGTTGATCGGTGTCTCGTTCGACTCCATCCACGGCCGGAACTTGGCCATGAACGCTTCCTTGCCCTTCTTGATCTCTTCGACCAGCTCCGGCCGCTTCTTCGGGCCGCGCGCCGACAGCTCGGCGATCAGCGCCTGCAGCGTCAGCTTCGCGTCGCCGACGACGGCGTGGCGCGTCTCGTAGCTCCGGTTGATGTCGAGGATGTCGACCGTGCACTGGATGATCGTCTTCTTGTCCGGGCTGGGGACGGCGTGGCTGAACCGGTTGGGGAAGAGGCTCGAGCCGATCGAGAACAGGAGGTCGCACTTGGTGAGGAAGTGGTCGGCCAGCGAGCCGCGCACGCCCACCGAGAGCGGGTGGTTCTCCGGGAAGGCGCCCTTTCCCTTGAGCGTCGTCAGCACCGGGACCTGGGCGAGCTCCGCGAACTTCAGCAGCTCGCTGGTGGCGTCGGCGTAGTAGACGCCCTCGCCGACGTAGAGCAGCGGGTCCTTCGCCGCCAGCAGCGCCTTGACGGCGGATTTCACGTCGTCGGGATCGGGGCCCGAGCGCCAGCCCTTCACCGGCGAGTAGGGATGCTCGTCGGTTTCGTATTCGCCGAGGTCGCGCGGGATGATGAGCAGCACCGGACCGGGTCGCCCCGACCGGAGATGGGTGAACGCGCGGCGCACGTAGTCGGGGATGAGCTCGGCGCGATCGACCTTGCCCACCCACTTGGTCACCGACTTGAGCGCCTCCGCCATGTCGAAGTGCGTGTGGCGGCTGGCGCCCTGGCCCACGCCTTCGGTGATGACGAGGATCGGCGACGAATCCTCCCAGGCCTGGCCGATGGCGCCGTAGGCCATCTGGATGCCGGCGGCGTTGAGGTTCGCCATGATGGTGCACACGCCGATCTGCTTACCGCAGGTGACGCGCGAGAACGCGTCGGCGACGGCGACCGCGAACCGCTCCTCGCCCATCATGAGGATGGGCACGCCCTCTTCCCCGAGCGCATTGTTGACGTGGTTGGTCGGATAGCAGCTCACCCAGGGAATGCCCTCGGCCTTCAAGGCGCGCGCGAAGCCGTTCGCCGCTTTGACTTTCATGGACGGTTTCCTCCTGGCCTCCTCCTATCGCGACGCGGCAATCCTGTCAAGAAGCCCGTGCTAAGCTTGCGCGCAACCGTGGCGGACTTCCTTCTCACTGCGGAGAGGAGAGAGCCCATGACCCCTCGTCGCTTCGTGTCGATGCTGGCTCTGGCCTTCACCCTGGTCGCCGCGCAGGCGCCCACGCCCGCGGCCGCGCAGTCCCAGATGACGTGGGCGGTGCACATCTCGCTTTCTCCCGTCTGGTTCGATCCGGCGGAGCACACCGGGATCATCACGATCATGAAGGTCCTCTACGCCGTGCACGACGCGATGGTGAAGCCGATGCCCGGCAACCCCATGGCCCCGTCGCTGGCCGAGTCCTGGACCATGTCCAAGGACGGGCTCACGTACGAGTTCGTCGTGCGCAAGGGCGTCGTGTTCCACAATGGCGACACCCTGACGGCCGAGGACGTGAAGTTTTCGTTCGAGCGCTACCGGGGCGCCGCGGCCAAGATCCTGAAGGACAAGGTCGCCTCCGTCGAGATCGTCGACCCGTACCGGGTGCGCTTCAAGCTGAAGGAGCCGTGGCCGGACTTCATGACGTTCTACGCCACGCCGGCCAGCGGCGCGGCCTGGATCGTCCCCAAGAAGTACGTCGAGAAGGTCGGCGACGAGGGGTTCAAGAAGGCGCCGATCGGCGCGGGGCCGTACAAGCTCGCGTCGTTCAATCCAGGTGTCGAGCTGGTGTTCGAGGCGCACGAGCGCTATTGGCGGAAAACGCCGGCGGTCAAGCGCCTGGTGTGGAAGACCGTGCCCGAAGACCTGACGCGGCTCGCCATGCTCAAGCGCGGCGAGGTCGACATCGCGTACTCGCTGCGCGGCCCGCTCGGTGAGGAGGTCAGGCGCACGCCGGGCCTCAAGCTGATGCCCACCGTGATCGCGGGCAGTCAGTGGTTCAACTTCGGCCCGCTGCAGTGGGATCCGAAATCTCCCTGGCACGACCGGCGGGTCCGCCTGGCGGCCGCGCTCGCCTTCGACAAGAACGCGATCAACCAGGCCGAGACGCTGGGGTATTCCAAGCCGACCGGCGCGATCATCCCGGCCGCCTTCGAATACGCCCTGGCGATCCCGCCCTATCCGTATGATCCGGCGCAGGCCAAGAGGCTCCTGGCCGAGGCCGGCTATCCCAACGGCTTCGACGCCGGCGAGTACGCGTGCGACGCGTCCTATTCCTCCGTCGCCGAGGCCATCGGCAACTATCTGGGCGCCGTCGGCATCCGCACCAAGCTGCGGCCGATGGAGCGCGCGGCCTTCCTCGGCGCCTGGAAGGACCGAAAGATCACCGGGCTCCTCCAGGCGGGCGCCGGCGGGCTCGGTAACGCGGCGACCCGGGTCCAGAACTACTTCGTCAAGGACGGTGTCTACACCTGGGGCGGCTATCCCGACATCGACGACCTCTTCATCCAGCAGGCCCGCGAGCTCGACCCCAGGCGCCGTGAAATGCTGCTGCACCAGATCCAGCGACTGGCCCACGAGCGGGTCATGCACGCGCCGCTCTGGGAGCTGGGCTTCCTGAACGCCATCGGCCCGCGCGTGGAAGAATCCGGGCTCGGCCTCATCGCGCTCCATCCGTACTCGGCGCCGTACGAGGATCTCAAGGTCAAATGATGCTCCAGACGCGGCCGCTCCATCCGCTGTTCGGCGTCGAGGTGATCGGCGTGGACGTCCGGCGCGTCGCTGCCGACGTCTTCACGGCCCTCGTCGGTGCGTTCAACGAGCATTCGGTTCTGCTCTTCCGCGGCCAGCGGGTCGACGACGCCGAGCAGGTCGCCTTCAGCCGGCGCTTCGGGCCGCTCGAGGCGACGATCCGCACGGTCGTCTCGCACCAGGGCTATCTGCCGGAGATCTCCAATCTCGCGAACGTCGACGCCGAGGACCGCATGATCCCCGCGGGGGACAAGCGCATCGCGTTCAACGCCGGCAACCAGATGTGGCACACCGACAGCTCGTTCAAGCGCGTGCCGGCCCTGGCCTCGCTGCTCTCGGGGCGCGAGGTGCCGCCTGAGGGCGGTGAGACCGAGTTCGCCAGCATGCGAGTCGCGTACGAGCGGCTGCCCGACGCTACCCGGCGGCTCCTCGAAGGGCGCGTCGCCATCCACAGCTTCGAGTACTCGCGCGGTCTGGTCGGCCAGGGGCTCCTGTCGCCCGAGCACGCCGCGCAGGTGCCGCCGGTGCCGCAGGCGCTGGTCCGCGCCAACCCCGTGCACGGCCGCAAGGCCTTCTTCGTCGCCTCGCACGCCTGCGAGATCGTCGGCATGCCGACCGAGGCGGCCCGCGCGCTCCTGCGCGATCTGCTCGACCGGGCGACCGCACCGGGGCTCGTCTACACGCACCGGTGGCAGCCCGGCGACCTCGTGATGTGGGACAACCGCTGCGTGCTCCATCGCGGCCGCCCGTGGGACGTGGGCCGGTATCGTCGCGTGATGCACCGGACGACCGTCGCGGGCGACGGTCCGACCGCCCCCGACGTCGCGGGAATCGCGGTCGCGCCGGCGCGAGAGGCCGATCGCGCCTGGTGTCGCGCCCAGCTCACGGCCGCTGGAGTGCCGGCTGCCGTGTTACAGTGAGCCCTCACCAGGGGAGGACATCATGAAAATCCTTGTCATCGCGCTGAGCCTGTTCCTGTTGCAGGCGACGACGGTGGTCGCCCAGACGTCGACCACGGATGCGATCAAGAACTACTCGGTGGAGAAGAAGAACGAGGCCGCGGCCCACAGCAAGAAGCTCGTCAGCGACTTCGACGTGAAGATCAAGGAGCTGGAGACCCAGGTCTCGAAAGATGCCAGCGCGGCGGGGGCAGACGCGAAGCGGCAGGGGAAAGAGCTGAAGGAGCTCACCGACCTGAAGGCGGCGCGGACGCAAGCGGCCAAGAAGGCCGACGAGATGGGCAAGGCGTCCGCGGAATCCTGGAACGGCGCCAAGCAGGCGTTCACTGACTCCTACAAGGACTTGCAGAAGGCGTACGACGCCGCCGCGGCGAAAGTGAAGAAGTAGCTACCCCTGGCCGAGCGGCCTCCCGTGGCGGGCGATGAACTCGGGGAAGGCCGCCTCGGCCTTGGCGCCCCGGACCACGTTCGTCGTGTAGTCGCGCTCGTTCGCCCACTGCTCTTCGAGGTCGGCGCCGAGGTCGCGTAGCAGGAGCGCCTTCACGCCCATGACGGCGTCGCGGCGGTTCTTGGCGATCATCGTCGCGAGCCACATGGTCTTCTCACGCAGCTCCGCGCACGGCACGCGGTGGTTGAGGAGGCCGATGCGGTGGGCCTCGTCCGCCTCGACCACGCGGGCCGAGAACAGGAGCTCCTTCGCCACGGGCCAGCCGACCTGGTTCGGCAGGGTCCAGGTGCTGTTGATGCGGCCGTAGGCGGCGGCCAGGAAGCGGAAGCTCGCGTGCTCGCAGCCGACGCGCATGTCCAGCGATGAGGCCAGGACCGCGGCGCCGCCGTACGCCAGGCCGTTGATCATGCCGATGGTGGGCTTGGGACAGGCGCCGATCTCGTACGAGCCGCGAGTCCGGATCGCGCTGCGCGCGTCCAGCTCGCGCTGCGTGTAGCGGCGGTCGTCCTCGCGCTGCTCGTGGATGTCGCCGCCGGCGGAGAAGGCACGATTTCCGGCGCCGGTGATGACGATGCACCCGACCTCGTCGTCCGCGCTCATCTGCTGGACCGCCTCGTGCAGCTCGAAGCTGAGCTGGTAGCTCATGGCGTTGAGCTGCTCCGGCCGATTGAGCGTGATGATCGCGACGCCTTGGGTCTTCTCGACGACGATGTAGTCCGCCATTCCCTGTCCTCCCGTGAGCGGCTGGCGACGGTGCGGTGTAGCATACACCGCGGGAGGGGCCACCGTGCTGACGCGTATCGACCACGTCATGATCTGCGTCCCGGACCTGAACGAGGGGATCGCGGCCTACCAGCGCATCGGCTTCAGCGTCTTTCCCGGCGGATCGCACGCCGGCCGGGCCACCCACAACGCCATCGCCTTTCACGAGGACGACTACCTGGAGCTCCTCAGCCTGCGTGACGGGGAGTGCGACCACTGGGCGGCCGTCGAGCCGGGAAGCTCGGACGCCCGCCTGGCCGAATACCTCTCCCGCGGCGGCGGCTTCCGCTACGTGGCGGTGCAGAGCGACAACCTGGCGGCCGACGTGGCGGCGATGCGACGGCGCGGCGTCGACGTGGGCGACGCCACCGAGGGCGCTCGCCGGACCCCGTCGGGGCAGGAGCTCCGTTGGCAGGCGGCGGGGCTCGGCGCGAAGAACCCGCTTCCCATCTTCTTCATTCAGCACATGACCCCACGCGACGAGCGGCGCCGGCAGGTGGCCCGCGCCGGCGATCATCCCAACGGCGCGCTGCGCCTGGACCGGGTCTACATCGCGGTGGCCGACCTCGGGCCGGCGGTGGAAGTCTACAGTCGTGTGCTCGGCGTGCCCGCGCCGAAGATCCAGCGCGGCGCGGTCATCAAGGCGGACATGGCCGTGTTCGATCTGGGCCCGACCGGCCTCACGGTGGCCCAGCCCGCCGAGCCGGGCCCCGCCGCCGAGGCCCTCGCCCGGCGCGGCCCCGGCCCGTTCCAGGTGCTGTACCGTACGAGCAGCATGGACGCGGCGACGCGCTGGATGGCGAGCCACGGTGTGCCGCCGCCCGCGCGCGGCGTTCGCAACACCGGCGAGCAGGCGATCCTGGTCGGGCCGGACCACGCCTGCGGCGCCTACATCGGTCTGGTCGGTCCGGCGTGAGCGCACGCGGGCCCGGGAGGTAGGCATGGACTACGGATTGTTCACGATGCCGTCGCATCCGCCGGAGCGCAGCCTCTTCGACGGTCATCAGTGGGACCTGCAGCAGCTCCGCTGGGCGGACGAGCTCGGCTTCAGCGAGGCGTGGGTCGGCGAGCATCACACCGCGCCGTGGGAGCCCCATCCGTCTCCCGACCTCCTGGTGGCGCAGGCGCTGATGCAGACGAGCCGCATGCGCATCGGCCCGGGCGGATTCCTCATGCCGTACCACCATCCGGCAGAGCTCGCGAACCGCGTGGCCATGCTCGATCACATGGCGCAGGGACGGCTCAACTTCGGCGTGGCGGCGAGCGGGCTGCCGAGCGACTGGGCCATGTTCAACGTCGACGGTGTCGCCGGCCAGCACCGGGAGATGACGCGCGAGGCGCTCGACATCATCCTGCGTCTCTGGAGCGACGAGCCGGAGTTCGACCACAAGGGCAAGTACTGGCACGTCACCAAGACCGGCACCATGCTCGACACGCTGCGACCGCACATCGCGCCGCTCCAGAAGCCGCATCCGCCGATCGGCGTCGCCGGTGTGAGCAAAGGCTCCGACACCCTGAAGCTCGCCGGCGAGCGCGGCTTCTGGCCGATGAGCCTGAACCTGAGCCCCGCGTACGTCGCCAGCCACTGGGACGCGGTGGAGCAGGGGGCGGCGCGGACCGGGCGCACCCCCAAGCGCGCCGAGTGGCGCCTGGTCCGCGAGGTCTTCATCGCCGACACCGACGCCGAGGCCATGCGCCTCTCGGCCGGCGGCATGATGGGCCGGATGATGCGGGAGTATTTCCTGCCGCTGCTGGCGTCGTTCCAGTTCACCGAGTACTTGAAGCACAAGCCGGACGTGCCGGACTCCGACGTCACGCCCGAGTACTGCGCGCGGCACAACTGGCTGGTCGGCTCGCCGGCCACGGTGGCCGACAAGCTCCACGCCATCTACGAGGAGGTCGGCGGCTTCGGGACGCTGCTGCTCTTCTGCTTCGACTACTCGGAGAATTCCAAGGCGTGGCGCCACTCGATCGAGCTTCTGGCGAAGGAAGTCATGCCGAGGTTCAAGGGGCTGGTCCCGAAGTGACGCAACGGACCTGCTCGGGGGTGTAGCCCAGCAGCGCCCCCAGCACGGCGTCGTTGTCCGAGCCGGGGCGCCCCGGCCAGCCCCGGAGCCGGCCCGGCGTTCGTGAGAACAGGGGAACGATCCCCTGCGTGACGATCTCGCCTCGATCCGGGTCGACGCACCGGACGAGATCGCCGCGGCTCCAGAGGTGAGGCTCGCGCACCAGGTCGGCGACCGAGTTGACGGCGCTTGCCGCGAGGCCGGCGCGGCGCAAGGCCGGGACGGCCTCGTCGGCCGCGAGCGGGCTGACGAGCTTCGCCACCTCCTCGCTCACGCGCGCGGGATCCGCGACCCGCGGGCGTCCCAATCGCTCGAGCGCGTCGGCAAAATCGTCCCAGCATCCGCTCGAGACGGCGACACAGCGGCCGTCCGCGGCCTCGACGGTCAGGCTGCTCGGATACACCGGCCAGCCTCCGCCGGCGCGCTCACGACGAATTCCCAGCGCGCTCCGCACGGCGAGCGTGTCGCCGGTGAGGCGCAGCGCGCACTCGTACATCGCCGTGTCGACGACCTGTCCCTCGCCGTCGAGATCGCGGCGCAGCAGCGCGGCGACGATGCCGAGCACGTTGAAGAGCGCCGTCGAGTAGTCGCCGGCGGTCACGCCGTCGCGCACGGGCGGCCGATCCGGCCAGCCGTTCAGGTACGTCATGCCGCCGAAGGCGAGCCCTACCGGATTGAACGCCGCGCGGGCGGTGGACGGTCCGCTCTGTCCGAAGCCCGACGAGCGCAGGAGCACGAGCCGCGGATTGACCTCGCGCAGCACCTCGGGGCCGAGGTTCCAGCGCTCGAGCGTGCCGGGGCGAAAGTTCTCCACGACCACGTCGCTCGACCGCGCCAGCTCCAGGAAGACCTCGCGGCCGCGCGGCGAGCGCACGTCGAGCGTGACGCTCTTCTTGTTCCGGTTGGTCACCGGGAATCCGGGCCCGCGGCTGCCGGGCCCGTCCGACGCGGCGGGGCCGGTGGCGGGCAGCTCGATCATGATCACCTCGGCGCCGAAGTCGCCGAGCAGCGCGGCCGCCGCCGGACCGGCGAGCCACTGCGACAGGTCCAGGACGCGGACGCCGGCGAGCGGGCCCGCGCCGATCTGGTCGTCGGGCTTCACGTCAGGTCTTCGGCGGCCCGCGATCCGCTCGATGCCGGCGCGTACCGTCTCGGTGTGCTCGCCGAGGCGCGGGGCGCCGACCGCGGCCTCGGCCGGAGTCCGGGACAGCTTCGGCACCGGGGCGGGGGCGAGGAAGTCGCGCCCGGACGACGACTTCAGATGGAGGATCGCGCGCCGCGCCGCCACGTGAGCGTCCGCGATGATCTCGTCCACCGAGCGTACCGCGGTGCCCGCCACGCCGGCGGCGGCGAAGCGCGACTCGATGTCGGCGAGATCGTGCCGCGCGACCCAGGCCCCGACGAGCTGATCGGCCGCGGCGCGGTTCTGCAAACGTGCGGCACTGGTGGCGAACCGCGAATCGCGAGGCGCGTCGGGGGCCTCGATCGCCTCGCACAGACGCGCGAACGGCTGATCGCCGGCGCCCGAGAGCGCGATGAACCCGCCGTCGCGCGTCGGGTAGACGTTGGCCGGCACCACGGTGGGCGACTCGGTGCCCATGCGCGTCGCCACCGCGCCGGTCGTCGCGTGGCGGATGACGACCTCTTCCTGCATGCGCAGCCCGGTCTGGTAGAGGCCGATGTCGACCACCTGGCCGTGGCCGCTGCGCCGCGCATGCAGGATCGCCATCAGGAGCGCGCCGGCGCCGAGGACGGCCGTCCAGGCGTCGGCGAGCGGCACCGTCACCGGGACCGGCGCGCGATCGGGGAATCCCGTCGCGAACTGCATGCCGCAGAACGCCTGGGCGATCCGGTCGTCGCCCCGCTCGCTCGCCAGAGGCCCGGTCTGGCCGAACGGCGAGATGCGCAGGACCGCCAGGCGCTGGTTGGTCCGGCGGATCGTCTCGGGCGACAGACCCGCCGCCTCGAGGCGGCCCGGCCCGTGGTCTTCCACGATGGCGTCGGCGGAAGCGATCAGCTTCGCGAGCCAGGGCTCGCGCGTGAGGTCGCCGAGCTCGGCGAGCACCGACGACTTCCCGCGATTCTCCGTCTGGAAGTAGAGCGAGTCCTCGCCGGCGATGGCCGGTCCGCGCTTGCGCAGCGGCGAGCCGCCGGGCGGCTCCACCTTGATGACGGTCGCGCCGAGATCGGCGAGCAGACCGCCCGCCAGCTCGCCGGCGAGGGTCTCTGCCAGCTCGACGACGACGATGCCCTCGAGCGCGCCGCCGCGATCCGTCACTCGAGCCCGAACACTCGCGACGCGTTCTTGTAGAGCCACTTCTCCTTGACGGTGTCCTTCAGCGGCAGGCTCATGTACTCCTCGATGAGCGTCTCTTGCGGCTGACCGACCAGCCCCGCCGAGAGGCCCACCAGCACCTTGTCCTGGATGAGCGTGTTGCCGAACTGGATGAGCATCTCCCAGCCGGAGCCGGACTGGCCCAGATACTTCGCCCGGTGCGCCGAGGTGTCGATGTGGAGGTTGGGATGCCGCCGCACCAGCGCGACCATCTCGTTGACCCATGGCCAGCCACCGAGGCCGCCGATGATCCGGAGCTCTGGGAAATCCATGGCGACCTGGTCCAGATGGCGCGGATGGCCGAGGTCGTACGGCCGGTCGTTCGCGTAGTTCATCGACGAGTAGATGCGCACCGGGATGCCGAGCTCCGCCGCCTTGGTGTAGAGCGGGTAGTAACGGCGATCGCTCGCCGGGATGCAGTCGACCAGCGCCGA
>QHSM01000414.1 GCA_003221595.1 Candidatus Rokuibacteriota bacterium
CGTTTCCGATGCCCGCGATGGGCCCGCATGGGCTGGAGCTCGATCCGACGACACGACGTCTCTTCTGCGCATGCGACGGCAAGGTGCTGCTCGTGGTCGATTCGCGGTCGGGCGCCGTGCAGAGCGAGCATGCGCTCAGCGGCGTGCCGGACGTCGTCTTCCTCAACGCCGCGTTTCGACACCTCTACGTCGCGATCGGCGATCCCGGAGTCATCGACGTCTTCGATACCGAGACGATGCGACGTCTTGAGAGCGTCCCGACGGAACGCGGCGCGCATACGATCGGCTTCGACGCGGTCCGCAACACCGTGTATGCCTTCCTGCCGGACACGCATCGCGCGGCGGTGTACCGGGATCAGCCAGGCTAGAGAACGCGGGCATGAAGTGCTTCCGGTGCCAAGCCGAGAATCCCACCCAGACGGGATTCTGCGGTCAGTGCGGGGCACCCCTGGCCGCTGGCTGCCCGTCGTGCGGAGCGAATAACCCTCCGGACAACAAGTTACCGTCGCCTCGGCAAGCCGCAGCTGGCGGACGAGCATCTGAAGCTCGCGCTGACCATGTACCGGGAGATGGACATCCGGTTCTGGCTTGGACAGACGGAGGCCGTGCGGCTAGGGAGCTTTCTCTGACGCTCCGAGAGGCTGGCGGTATGCCGCCGCCCGATCCTGCGAGCCGAGATAGCGCCCCAGCACGATCAGCACCGCGAGCATGTCCACCGCTCCGCCGACAGCCCACATGACGAGCCCGCCCAGCGACTGATCCTCGGCGCTCGGATACGCGCGATACCAGCCGGGGCTCATCGTGAGCAGGAGCCCGAGGAGGCTCGCCTGCAGGGCGGCGAGCACCAGGAAGACAACCCGGGCGCCGTAGCCCGCCGGTGGCCGCAGTCGCGGCGCCGGCTCGACGACCGCCCACCAGAAGAGGACGGCCGTGCCGAAGAAGACGAGGTGCTCGAGGTCGTGGATCAGGCGATCGGCGACGGCCGCGTCGTAGGCGATCGGCAGATGCCAGAGCCACATCGCCGCGGTGTGCGCGAGCCACGCGACCGACATCAGGGTGAGCCCGCGCCAGAGCCGGCGTAGCGGCGACCCGGGTCGAAGCCACCGACCGACGTTCCCACGCACGGGCGCCGGAAGCGCCCACACGAGCGCGGCGAACGGATTCGCGAGCAGGAGAAGCGGGGCGGCGACGACGATCAGCAGCAGGTGCTGGGCCATGTGCGCCGCGAAGCTCGCGTGAGCCAGCTGCTCGAGCCGCGCCGAGAGCGCGACCGCCAGGCTCACCAGCCCGCCGGCCGAGGCGGCGACGCGCCAGCCCGGGACCGAGCCGCCACGATGGCGAAGGCGCCACCATCCGACCGCGTACGCGCCCGCCAGGATCAGCAGTGGCGCGACAACCTCGGGGCGCGTGCTCCATGGGCCGGAGGCCAGCGTCGTGAGCGACCAGACGTCGCCGGGCGAGGCGGGGCCGAATGCCGACGGGGCTCCGTGGGCCACGGTGCTACTTTCGGGCGGCGAGGACCGCCACCCAGACGAAGAAGGCCACCGTGCCGGCCAGGAACGTCGCGAGCGCGATCTTCTCGACGACGCTCACGCTACGTGATGCCCAGGAGATCGGCGACCAGGTTGAAGAGGACGCCGAGCACGAGCGCGAGCAGATTGAGCAGCGCCAGCGGAATCAGGATGCGTTCGGCGCGCATGCGCTCTCCTTACTGCGGAATGCCCAGGCCGGGCCCGAGCCCTCCCCAGTACTTGATCAGATAGTAGATCCCCCAGACGGCGAGGATCGCGTACACGACGAGGAGCCATTTGTTGACGATCCCCCGATAGCTGCGGATCTCCCCCTGCGCGTACTCCTCGACCTCTCCGTATCGCGGGTGGCGCTCAGGATTCCCGTCGCTCATGTCCAGCCTCCGGCTCGCCGGTCAATCCCTCGGCGCGCAGCACCTGGTGCTTGATCGATTCGCCGCCGCGGAAGGCGCCCGTCGTCGCGCCCCACAGGAACGCGCAGAGCGCCGCCAGGCCCATCGAGAGCGCGACCACGAATTCGCCCAGGGTGAGATGCTCGATCACTCGCGGATTCCCCGATGCAAGACGCGCGGCTTGCCCGTCTTCTGCGCGGTCGCCGGCTCGAGGCGGGCCGGATCGAGAGCCGATTCAGGACGATCGGCCGCCGTCTCCGGCCGGTCGAGCGCCGCGCGGGCGCCGGCCGGCACGGTGAGAGGCCGGCCCGTGCGCGGATCGCGCCAGGCCGAGAGCGACAGGATGTAGTACGCGATGGCCCAGCGCTCCTCGTCGCTCAGGGCGTCGCCGAACGAGGGCATCGGTGTTCCGTCGAGCCCCAGGGTCATCGCGCGATAGACGTCGCGCGCGGTCGAGCCGCCCTTGAGCTGGCCCCGGGTGAAGTCCGTGGGCCTGATCGGGAACTTGAGGTCGTCGGACAGGTCGGAGGCCGACTCGCCATCGCCCTTGCCCTCCTGGCCGTGGCACTGGAAGCACTTGGCCGACTGATAGAGCGACTTGCCTCGTTCCATCAGCGCCGACGTGGCCTTCGGCGGATCGCCGATGGCCGCCGGCGGCTCCGGCTTCTCGTCCTTCCAGCGGCTCGAGAAGGTCTTGATGTACGTGACGGCGGCGAACCGTTCGTCAGCGGGAAGCTCATGCCACGTGGGCATGGCGGTCCACCGCACCCCGCGCGTCACCGTGCGAAAGAGATCGCTGTCGGTCGGCAGCGATCCCGACGGCGTGGTTCTGAACTTGAAGACGCCGAGGGTGAAGTCGCGCGGGCGCGGAAAAAGAAAAGTCGCCGCGGGGCCGTTGCCATCGCCCTTGGGGCCATGGCATCCGACGCAGCGCGCGCCGTACACGGCACGGCCCCGTTCCGCCAGGTCCGGCGTCGGCACCGTATTGACGGCCGGAACGTTCAGCTGCGGCTCGAACACCTCCCGCCAGGCGCCCCGGTCGGTTCCGAGCTTCTGGATGTACGCGACGAGCCCGATCAGGTCCCGGGTCGGGATCACCAGGGTCACCGCGGTGAGCGCGGGCGGCTCGGAGCCGAATCCCTTGAAGTCGATGGTGGGTGTGCCGTCGATGGGCCAGCGGCCATCCGGCGGTGGCGACACGAACGTGAGGCCCGCACCGTTCGGGTAGAGCGGAATCAGCTTGCCGCCCTTCATCGTGAAGAACACGCGGAGCACCTGGGCGGGCGGCAGCGCGGGGCCGGCGTCCGTCTTCACGAGCGGCAGGCGAACCTGCGTATAGAGCCACTTGAAGCTCGGCATGACGGAGTCGGGCACGACGACGCGCGGGTCCCAGTGGTGGGCGTAGTGCCAGTCGTCGCCGTACTTGAGCCCGACGCGCGCCAGATCGGGTCCGATGCGGCGGGTCGAGAGCAGATGCGGCAGGTCGAACGCGTATTCGCCCGCCTCGGAGACCGGCCCCCAGCGCTGGTCCTCACCG
>QHSM01000415.1 GCA_003221595.1 Candidatus Rokuibacteriota bacterium
GGGAGAAATCCGGCGCCTTGCGGCCCTCGACGATCCTGGTGGGCATGCGATCACCTCGCGGCGCGCCCCTGCGTTGCGGTCGCGCGACTCAGGGTTGGCGATCCGGTCGACCGCCTGTGGAGTGTACTCCGTCCGCGATGGCGCGGGCGAACTCGGCGAGCTATCCTGCTGGCGGACCGGGAGCGGACGCCGAGCGCAAGCGCGTCGAAGACCGGCGGCCCTTCGCCAGAGAGAGGGACGACATGATCACCAAGTTCGACAGCCTGTACGCCGGCCACGTGGACATGGACGACATCGGCTACGGCGGCGCCGCCGTGAACAGCCGTGTCTTCTCCAACGAGCACCTCGTCAGCACCTTCGCCAAGGCGCGCAACCTGGCGCGTCTGCTCGACCGGTGCGGGTACGACACCTTCTGGCTCGCCGAGCACCACTTCCAGCGTGAAGGGTACGAATGCATTCCCAACGTGCTGCTGATGGCGCTCGACCTCGCGCATCAGACCGAGCGGCTCCACATGGGGTGCGGCTTCAACATCACGCCGATGTGGCATCCTCTCCGGCTCGCCGAGGATTTCGCGATGGTGGACGTGCTCACCGGCGGCCGGGTGCGCTTCGGGGTCGGGCGCGGCTATCACACCCGCGAGGTGCACACGTTCGGCGCCCCGCTCACGGATCAGGCCGCCAACCGGGAGCTGTTCGAGGAGCAGGTCGAGATCGTCTTCAAGGCGTTCAACAACGCCGCCTTCTCCCACGAGGGCAAGCGCTACACCATCCCCGCCCGCGTGCCGTATCGCGGCTACGACCTGAAGGACCTCACGCTCGTGCCGCGGCCCGTGCATCCCGTCGAGTGCTGGCAGCCCATCCAGAGCGCGACCGCGCGCGGTCTCGACTTCATGGCCCGGCACGGCATCAAGGGGCTCATTGGCGGCGGCGTGGCCGAGGGCGGGGCGATGCGCGCGGTCGTCGAGGGCTACCGCGACGCGCTCCGCCGGGCCGGACGCGAGACCGAGCTGGGCGAGGGGCTCTGCATCGGATTCCACTTCCAGCTCGCCGCCACTCAGGACGAGGCCATCAAGGCCGCCGCCGGATACTTCGAAGAGAACCTCAAGATGTTCGGGCCGCTGCGGCTGGTCCGCTCGCTCTCCGAGGCGCAGATCGACGCAATGGCCGATCCCAAGCGGGCGCCCTACGCCGGTCTGCCCACCATCGAGGAAGCGGCGGCCAGCGGCGCGTACCTCTGCGGCCCGCCCGCGAAGATCATCGACACGCTCATGCGCCTGGAGAAGGACTATCCGGGGCTCGAGCGCGTCTCGGTCAGCCATCCCATGGGCGCGCCGGAGTCCCTGATGCTCGAGCAGCTCGAGTGGTTCGCCGCCGAGGTCATGCCGGCCTTCACGCGGCGAGCGCGCTGAGAACCGGAACACTCGGCCCATGTCCGACGTTCTGCGTCCCGACGCCTCGAGCGCGCTCGAGGCCTGGCGCCGCCGGGTGAGCGCCAACCGCGAGCAGGCCGAGCGCCTGCGCGAGGGGACTCCGCCCCGTGATTTCTATGCCGCCGTCGCACCCGACTTTCGCGCGAATCCGCGCCGCACCGACGAGCCGGCGCTCGAGCTCCTGCGTGCGCTGGTGCGGCCGGGCGAGACGTGGCTCGACATCGGCGCCGGCGGCGGTCGCTACGCCCTGCCGCTGGCGCTCCTGGCGAAGACCGTCATCGCCGTCGAGCCGTCCGAGGGGATGCGAAGCGTCCTTCGGGCCGGGATCGCGGAGCACGGGATCTCGAATGTCGAGATCGTCGCCGAGCGCTGGCCGATGCGGGGCGCGCCGACCGCCGACGTGGCCCTCATGGCGCACATCGGCTACGACCTCGAGGAGATCGGCCCGTTCCTCGATGCCGTCGAGGCCTCGGCGCGCCGTCTCTGCGTGGCGGTGCTCGTGACGCCGTCTCCGCCGTTTCCGGCCGAGCCGTTCTGGCCCCCCATCCACGGCGAGGCGCGCGTGTCGCTGCCGGGGCTCACCGAGTTTCTCCTGCTGCTCCTGGCGCGCGGTCGTCTCTTCGAGCTTCGCCTCTGCGCGCGTGAGCCCCTCGCGCACGCGGATCGCGACGGGCCGCTCCGGTGGCTCTACCAGCAGCTCTTCATCGCGCCCGACACTGCGAAGGGGCAGCGCCTCGCCGCGCTGGCCCGCGACGCGATCACGAGCCGGGACGGCCGCTGGGCCCTCTCGTGGAGCCCGGTGCCCGTCGGCGTCGTCAGCTGGCGGCCGCGGGACTAGACTTTCACCAGGGAGAACACCATGCGTGATCCGCAGGCCCTCATGAGCACGGCCGACCTCGCGAGCCTCCTCGGGCAGCCGAGCCTTCGCGTCTACGACTGCACGACCTATCTCGAGACGCCGCCGCCCGGGAGCGACGACCCGTACGTCGCCGTGCCCGGACGTCGGACCTTCGAGGAGGCGCACATCCCCGGGGCCGATTTCCTCGATCTGCAGGGCGAGTTCTCCGACCCGACCACGCGGCTGCGCTTCATGATGCCGGCGACGGCCCAGCTCGAGGCGGCCTTCGGCCGTCACGGGTTCGCCGGAGACAGTCGCGTCGTGCTCTACAGCATCGGGACGATGATGTGGGCAACGCGCTTCTGGTGGATGCTCCGATCGCTCGGCTTCGACGGCGCGGCCGTCCTCGACGGCGGCTTCGACAAGTGGAAGGCCGAGGGCCGGCCGACCGAGAGCGGACCGGCCAGGGGTTATCCGTCTGCCACATTCAAGGCCTCGCCGCGCCAGGGCTTCTTCGTCGACAAGCGCGCGGTGCTGGCCGCGACCAGAGAGCCCGGCACCGTGATCGTCAACGCGCTCGGACCCCAATTCCACAAGGGCCTGGAGCCGAGCCGGTACGGCCGCCCCGGCCGGGTACCGGGTAGCGTCAACGTCCCCGCCGCGACGCTCGTGAACCCGGACGCGAAGGACTTCGCCAGCCTGT
>QHSM01000001.1 GCA_003221595.1 Candidatus Rokuibacteriota bacterium
CTCCGGCCACTTCCAACTGATCTCCACGGAGCGAGAACGAAGGAGGAGCGCGATGCCGGATCGACGGCTCAGTCGACGAAGCCTCCTGGCCGGTGCCGTCGGCGCCTCCGCGGCGCTCGCGCTGCCCGGGATGGCCGCGCCGCAGATCAAGAAGGGCGCCAGCCTGAGGCTGTGGATCCTCAAGACCTACGTCGAGCCCACCAACAAGGCCGTTGAGGCCGCCGCGCAGCGCTGGGCGCAGAAGTACGGCGCCCAGGTGACGGTGGAGTACTTCACGTTCGAGGACATGCAGACGAAGTACGTGGCGGCCATCGAGAACAAGAACACGCCCGACGTCGGCCAGCTCGAGACGGGCGCGCCCGCGCGCTTCGCCGGGATGGGCCAGCTGCTCGACCTCACAGGTTTCGCGCGTCAGGTCGAGGGCGAGATCGGCAAAGCCCCAGCCAACGTGGCCCCGGTCACCGTCATCGGCGGCAAGACGTACGCGATCCCGTGGTACATCATGCCGGCCTTCTGGTACGTGTGGCGCGACGAGTTCGAGAAGAAGAAGGTGAAGCTGCCGGCGACGTTCGAGGAAGCCAAGGCGGCGGCGGCAGCGCTGAACCGGCCGAACGACAACTTCTACGGCTTGGGCCAGAGCTGGAACCGGACTGCCGACGGCTACGGTGTCATGCAGAGCCTCATGTACTCCTACGGCGTCGGCTGGGCCAACAAGGACGGCAAGTACCAGTCGATCAAGAATGCCAAGATGCAGCAGGTCATGAAGTGGGCCACCGACATCTACAAGGAGGGCATCCAGCCCGCCGACACGCTGACGTGGACGGGCTCGCAGAACAACGAGGCCTTCATCGCCAAGAAGATCGCCCAGACGTCCAACGGTCCCAGCATCACGTTCGCGCTGGAGAACGCGCTCGCCAAGGCGACCGACGCCAAGGACAAGAAGATGCGCGAAGAGGCGTTGGCCAACCACGTGGCGCTGCCGCATCCGGGCGGCCCCGACGGCCGTCGTTGCTGGGGGCTCGCGCTGAGCTTCGGCATCTTCAAGACCGCCAAGGATCCGGAGGCGGCCATGAGCCTCGTCGCCCACCTCCTCTCGCCCGAGGAGACCGTGAAGGTGATGAACGACTCGCACGGGCAGTTCTCACCGGTGCTCGACAAGGCGCGCGCCGCCACCCGCGACTACTTCAACAAAAACGACAACTACCGGAACTTCGGGCGCGCCGCGGAGTGGTTCGTCGCCACCGGCTGGCCGGGACCTGTCACGGCGGCGGCAGCGGAGGTGCAGGCCAGCAACGTGCTGACCGACGCACCGGCCAAGGTCATCATCGACAAATGGTCGATCGACCAGGCCATCGACTGGGCCGACAAGAAGATCAAGGAGATCTACGACACGCTGGGACGATAGTCGGGCGGCCAGGCAGCGACACGACACCCGCACCGCGGCACTCCTGCTGCTGCCGCTCCTCGTGCTCGTCGTTGGTCTGATCGTCTACCCGATCTACCGCGCCGTCTGGTTGTCGTTCACCGACAAGCTCGTCGGCTACCCCGAGCGCTTCGTCGGCCTGCGCAACTACATCTATCTCGCCAACGACGACGCCTTCCACGCCGTCGTCCGCAACAGCTTCGTCTTCACGGTGTCGTCGGTGGCTCTCAAGATCCTGACCGGGCTCGGCATGGCCCTGGTCCTGCACGCGACGTGGCGCTGGCGCAACTTCTTCCGGGGGCTAATGCTGCTCCCGTGGATCACGTCGACCGTCATCGTCGCCCTCACCTGGCGCTGGATGTTCGACTCCTTCCCGGGCCGCGGCTTCTTCAACAGCGTGCTGCTCGATGCCGGTCTCCTGAGCCGTCCCCTGGCCTTCATGGCCACGCCAGAGGGCGCTATGCTGGCCGTCGTTATCGCTAATTGGTGGCGTGGCTTTCCGTTCTTCGGCGTGTCGTATCTGGCCGGGATGCAATCGATCCCGGGTGAGCTGTACGAGGCGGCCTCGGTCGACGGCGCCGGCTCGTGGCGGCGCTTCTGGCACATCACGCTTCCCGGGCTCAAGCACGTCATTATCGTCACCACCTTGCTCACGTTCATCTTCACGATCAACGACTTCAACATCATCTACGTCATGACCCGCGGCGGCCCCGGCACTGCCACCCAGGTATTCGCGACGTACTCGTACGAGGTCGCATTCAACCAGCTCCGCTGGGGACGCGGCGTGACGATCTCGATCTTCGCCGTGCCGCTCCTCGTGGCCGGCATCGCGCTGGTCAGCCGCTACCTGCTCCGCGAGCGGACGGCATGAAGCCGTGGAAGGTCGCCACCGTGCTGGGGCTGGCCGCCTTTGTCCTGATCGTCCTCGTACCCTTCTGGTGGATCGCGACAATGTCGTTCAAGACGTACGAGCAGATCCAGTTTGCGCAGTCGATCTACGTCCCGCGCCCTTTCACGTGGGAGAACTACACGAGCCTCTGGCTCGAGACGCGGTTTCCGCTCTGGTTCCGCAACAGCGTGGTCACGGCAGTCGTCGTCACCATCATCACGACCGTGATCGCGTGCCTCAGCGGCTACGCGGTGGCGCGGCTACGTTTTCCGGGGCGTGAGGTGGTCGCCACGCTCATCCTGGTGCTCTATCTGATCCCGCCGGCGCTGCTGTTCATTCCGCTCTACCGCGTGCTCGCGGAGCTGGGCGCGACCAACTCGCTGATCGCGCTGTTTCTTGCGTACCCGACGTTCACGGTCCCGTTCTGTACGTGGCTCCTGATCGGCTTCTTCAAGGCGCTGCCTGCGGAGCTGGAGGAGGCGGCGCTGGTGGACGGCGCCACCCGCCCGCAGGCGCTCGTGCGCGTGCTGCTTCCGCTGGCGGCGCCGGGCATCGTCGCATCCGCCATCTTCGCCTTCACCCTGTCGTGGAACGAGTTTCTCTATGCACTGATCTTCATCACGGACGAGACGGCGATCACGGTGCCGGTCGGCCTGAATCTGTTGATCTACGGCGACGTCTTCCACTGGGGCCAGCTCATGGCCGCCTCGGTCATCACTACCGTGCCCGTGGTCGCGTTGTACATGTTCATCCACCGCTGGATGGTCGAGGGGCTCGCGGCAGGCTCGGTGAAAGGCTAGCGCGACCGCGCCGCCCGGCAAGTCACGCGTGCTACTCGCGAAGTAGTCGTCGTTGTTGCTGCGCCTGGCAGGAGTCGAACCTGCGACCCTCGGATTAGAAGTTCTCGCACCAGGACCATAGGTTGTCGTTGTCTCTTGCGGAGTTAACGACGTACGACGGAGTCGACCTGAATGCGCGGTGTCGCGGGAGGTTGCACGCGGATGCGGCCGGTGAGTGACATCTTCGGTGACAGTCGGACCGGACCGTTCGGGTGGCGCGCTCGGATGTGCCGGGGCCCGTCCTATGCGACGTCCTCTAAGAGGGCCTTCACCTGCCGGCAGCCGCGGTGTCGAAGCCTGCGATGAACCAACCATAAGATGTTTTCCA
>QHSM01000002.1 GCA_003221595.1 Candidatus Rokuibacteriota bacterium
CGACGACGAGGTTCGAGCCGCCGCCGAGCACCCGGAGCGGCACCCGTCGAGTCCGGGCCCACTCGTGCGCCGCGAGCACCGCCGCCTCGTCGCGGGCCTCCACGAAGAACCGCGCGGGTCCGCCGACACCCATCGTGCAGTGGTCGGCGAGCGCGACGTACTCGAGCGGTGTCATACCCTGAGCATAGCGCGGTTGATGCCGCGCACCAGCAAGTGTCGGCGCCCCTTGACTCGCTCGCGCGGATGCAGCACGATTCCTGCCGCGAGGGAGGACGCGATGGCTTATTCGCGAGACTCGAAATCAGCCGCCGTGCGCGCCCGGCTCGATCACCCCGTCATCGACGGCGACGGCCACTGGCTCGAGCCCGTGCCGATCTTCCTCGACTACCTCCGCGAGGCCGCGGGCCGGTCGGTCGCCGAGCGGTTCGTGCAGAAGGCCACCGAGCACATCGACCGCGGCTGGTACGACATGACGCCGGCCGAGCGGCTGGATCGGCGCCCCACGCGCCCGACGTGGTGGGGCGAGCCGACCTCCACGCTCGACCGCGCGACCGCGATGATCCCGCGGCTCTTCTACGAGCGGCTCGACGATTTCGGGATCGACTTCGCGATGCTCTACACCACGCTCGGTCTCTTCCACATCGGTAATCCCGACGAGGAGCTGCGCCGGGCCATCGCGCGCGCCGTCAATCGGATGAACGCCGAGATGTTCAGACCCTACGCGCACCGCATCGCGCCCGCCGCGGTCGTGCCCATGCACACGCCGGCCGAGGCGATCGAGGAAGCGACCTACGCGGTGCGCGAGCTCGGCCTGAAGGTGATCATGATCGCCAACCACGTGCGGCGGCCGGTTCCGGCTTTCGCCCGTCAAGCTGGAGACGCGACGCAGGTGCGCCACTTCGTCGACTCGCTGGCGTACGAGAGCGCCTACGATTACGACCCGTTCTGGGCCCGGTGCGTCGAGCTGAAGGTGGCGGTGACCGCGCACTCCGGCAGCATGGGCTGGATGGGCCGCGAGTCGGCCAACAGCTTCACCTTCAACCACATCGGCCACTTCGCCGCGGCGAGCCACGCGTTCGCCAAGGCCCTGATCCTGGGCGGCGTGGTCCACCGGTTCCCCGCCCTCCGCTTCGCGATGCTCGAGGGCGGGGTGGGCTGGGCGTGCAACCTCGTCACCGACCTCGTCGGGCACTGGGAGAAGCGCAGCGGCCGCGCGATGGAGGCGCACGTGAGGCCGAGCAACCTCGACCAGCAGGGGCTGAAGGACTTCTTCACCCGCTGGGGCGGCCCCGTCTACGAGGACAAGCTGGACGAGCTCATGAGCTGTCTCAGCCTGGTGCCCCCGTTCAAGACGCTCGAGGAGATGACCGAGCGCGAGTACCGCGAGCAGATCGACGACTTCGCGGCGGCCCACGTCGGCTCGGCCGACGAGCTGCGCCGCCAGTTCGCCGAGCGCTTCTATTTCGGCTGCGAGGCCGACGATCCGACGACGGCCTGGGCGTTCGACCGGCGCGGTCATCACCGCCTGAACCCGATCTTCAGCTCCGACGTCGGCCACTTCGACGTCACGGACATGACCGAGGTGCTGGAAGAAGCGCACGAGCTGGTGGAGCATGGGCTGATCACCCGGAACGATTTCCGGGAGTTCGTCTTCACGAACGCGGCGCGCCTGCACACCGCCCTGAACCCCGACTTCTTCAAGGGCACGGTCGTGGAGGACGCGGTCGCGAAGGAGCTGGCGCGCTGATCGATCTCGTTCGCCGCTGGATCGAGGAGGCCCGGTGCGTGGTGGCGCTCACGGGTGCCGGCATCTCGACGGACTCCGGCATTCCCGACTTCCGGGGTCCGCAGGGCGTCTGGACGAAGAATCCCGAGGCCGAGAAGCAGTCGACGCTGCAGAACTACGTCGCCGATCCCGAGGTCCGCAAGCGGGCATGGCAGAGCCGGCTCCACTCGCCGGCGTGGCAGGCGCGGCCGAACGACGGGCATCGCGCCTTCGTGACCCTCGAGCGCCGGGGCAAGCTCGACACCCTGATCACGCAGAACATCGACGGGCTCCACGTGAAGGCGGGGTCGTCGCCGTCGCGCGTGATCGAGATCCACGGCACCATGCACGAGGTCGTCTGCCTCGCCTGCGGCGAGCGCGCGGCCATGGAGCGGGCGCTGGCGCGCGTTCGCGCCGGCGAGGAAGATCCGCCGTGCCGGAGCTGCGGTGGCATCCTCAAGTCGGCCACGATCTCGTTCGGTCAGGGCCTCGTACAGGACGACCTCTTCCGCGCCCAGCAGGCGGCCGCGAGCTGTGACCTGATGCTGGCCGTGGGCACCAAGCTCTCGGTGTACCCGATCGCCGGTGTGGTCCCGGTCGCCAAGCGGGCGCGCGCGCGCGTCGTCATCCTCAACGCCGAGCCGACGGAGATGGACGAGCTCGCCGACGCGCTCCTGCGCGGCTCGATCTCGACGATCCTGCCGCAGATGGTGGAGAGCGCCGCATGCCGGTAACCCGTTTCGAGGTGAGGCTTCGGCGGCCGCTCGCGGCCGGCGTGCCCTTCGGCGACGTCGGGCCGTACGAGGAGCTGAAGGGGACGCTCCACTTCGCGATCGACCCCAAGCACGCGGCGAACGAGCGCATCGCGGACGTGGCGCAGGCGCCGCGCGACCACGCGGGCCGCGTCGAGTTCGAGTCGGACGGGTCGATCCTGCTGCCCCTCGATCGCGCCCGGGGCAACGGTCGCGTCGTGCTCGACGTCGTCAACCGCGGAAACACCGTCGCGGTCCCCAACTTCAATCGCGCCACGCGCCCCGCGTTTCGCCCGGGATCGGATCCCGATCCGCCCGTCGACCCGGGCGACGGGTTCCTCATGCGGCGCGGCTACGCGGTGATCTCGTGCGGCTGGCAGATCGACCTCCCGGAGGTGCCGGGGCTCCTGGGGCTGCGCGGGCCGGAGGCGCTCGACG
>QHSM01000003.1 GCA_003221595.1 Candidatus Rokuibacteriota bacterium
CCGAGTCGTCCCCGATGCCCGCCACATCCGGCTCGACACCGGCTTCGAGAAGGGGCGCCTGTACCAGGCGACCTACACGGCCGTCGGCGCGCCGGTCGTCGGGCTCGGTATCGCCGCGCTCCGCGACGCCGTCGCGTGGCTCAAGCACGGGACCGCGCGCGAGGGCAATCCGGCGCCGGGCCTCGTGCGGTACGGCTACGCCTACGGACGATCGCAGACCGGGCGGTTGCTGCGGACACTCGTGTACCACGACCTCAACGTGGACGAGCAGGGACGCGAGGCGCTCGACGGCATCAGCGCGAACGTGGCCGGCGGGCTCCGCGGCGAGTTCAACCAGCGGTTCGGCCAGAACTCCAAGGACCGCCCGCACA
>QHSM01000004.1 GCA_003221595.1 Candidatus Rokuibacteriota bacterium
AAACGCCGACGCTCCGTGACGACAACGCGCCGGCGGAGTACATCGCGCCCGAGCAGATCACGGGGGCTCCGTGGACCGAGAAGACGGACAGCTACGCCTTCGGCGTCCTCGTCTACGACGTGTTCTGCGGCGGACCGCCGTTCCAGGCGTCGTCGCGCGAGGCGGTTCTCGCGAAGCACCTCTCCGAGGCGCCTATGCCGATGCGCCGGCGGCGCGCGGTGCCGGCGTCGGTGGAGACCATCGTCACGCAGGCGCTCGAGAAGGATCGGGAGCTGCGTCCGTGGATGCACGAGATGCTCAACGGCCTCTGGGGGGAAACGAGTGTCCCGGCGACCAACAGGGCCAGCGGCAGATCGGCCGGATGGAAATGGAACCGGACGGCCACCTTCGGGGGCAGCGCCGTCGCGGCGGCCGCGGCCATCGTGCTGGCGATCTGGGGGCTGTCCGGGCTGCGGTCATCGTCCGAGCGCCCCGTGGCGTCGGCGCCGACGGCGTCGGTGGAGCGGGCGCCGGTCGGCCCGCGCGCACCTTCTGCGAGCGTGGTGACCCGCCCGGAATCCGGGGCCCGGCCCCCGGCGCCCGCCGCCGTGGCGCCGCCGGCCGTCGCGCCGCCGCGGGCAGCGAAGCCGACGCCGCCAACGGTTGCCGCACCGCCACCGCCGGCCCCGTCCGCGCCCGTGGCCCCGGCGGCGCCGCCGGCCAAAGTGGTGACACCTGGCGCTCCTGCCGAAGAGACGCGCGCGACCACGCCCCAGGTCGCCCCGGCTCCCGCTCCGAGGGCCACTCCGCCGGACACGCGACCGTCGGCGAGGACCGCGGCCGTCGCGCCGGGCGCCACGGAGTCGGGTCCGACCGCCGTCGCCCAGCCCCAGGCGGAACGAAGAAGCTATCGAGTGGGCTGGCTCGACCCGGGCCGGGTCTCGACTCCGTATCAGGACATCGTGCGGCAAGCCCTGGTCGGGTATCCACGGGACATCGCGTTCGAGTATCGATACGCCGGGGGGCGGGTCGACCGGCTGCCGGAGCTGGCCGCCGAGCTCGTGCAGCTCAGAGTCGACGTCGTGTTCGCCGTCGGCAATCAGGCAAGCCAGGCGGCGAAGCAGGCGACGAGCACGATCCCGATCGTCATCGTCGGCTCCGATGGGGGCGGATCGAGCGCCAACGTGACCGGCGTCACCTATTCGTCGCCGGATCTCGCGCGCAGCTGGTTGAGGCTCCTGAAGGAGATGCGCCCGGCGCTCAGCCGGGTGGCGGTGCTCTACGCCGCGGACGCGTCGAGTCGCGGAGAGCTGGCGAGCCTGCAGAGCGCCGGCGCGAATGCGGGCGTGGCGATCCAGGCCTATCCTCTCCACGAGGGCGATGCGCTCGGAAGCCTGCTCGCGCGGCCGGCCGGCGAGCGGGCCGAGGCGATCGTCGTTCCGGGAGGCCCAGCGGCGCTGGTCTACCTCCCGCGCCTGATCGATCTCGCCAACCGGGCCAGGATCCCGACGGTCTACGGCTCCGCCGAGTTCGCTGAAGCCGGCGGTCTCGTCGCGTACGGGCCGAGTACCCCGGCGATCTATCGGCGCGCCGGCGCCTACATCGGCAAGATCCTCGGCCCGGCGAATCCGCGCGACCTTCCCATCGAGCAACCGTCCCGGTCCGAGCTCGTGGTCAATCTCAAGACCGCGCGCGCGCTCGGATTGACCCTGCCCGAGCCGCTGGTTCGTCGCGCCGACCGCGTCCTGCAGTAGAAGCTTCGGGCGCGCCCGGCCGCGATCCGGGCGCGCCGACCGCTGCCCGAACGACTAGTCCGAAGCGGACTGGGCCTCCTGGCTGACCTCGTCGACGAGTGTCCGCGGGAAGCGCTCCTCGAAGATCACGTACAGGGTGGGGATCAGCACGAGGGTGAAGAATGTGGAGACCAGGAGCCCGCCGATGACCGCGATCGCCAGCGGCTGATTCGCCTCGGTCCCCACGCCGAGGGCCAGCGCCATCGGCAAGAGCCCGACCACCGTGGCCAGCACCGTCATCAAGATGGGGCGCAGGCGGACCCGGCCGCCGCGCGGGACGGCCTCGAGCAGCGGCAGCCCCTGCCGCCTGAGCTCGTTGATGTACTCCACGAGCAGCACGCCGTTGGACACGACGATGCCCACCATCATGATGATGCCCATGAACGAGGTGGTCGACAGCGTGGTGTCGGTCAGGAACAGGGCCCAGAAGACGCCGATCAGACCCATGGGCACCGAGAACATGATCGTGAGCGGATCCTTGAGCGACCGGAACTGCGAGGCGAGCACCATGTAGACCAGGATGATCGCCAGCGCCGAGGTGAAGTAGAGGCTGCCGAACGCCTCGCGCTGCCGCTCGCTCTGGCCGCCGAGCCGCACCGAGAAGCCCGGCGGCAGCGGCAGCCGGCTGAACCGGTCCTCGAGCTCGGCGGAGATCGAGCCGAGGTCGCGCCCGATCGTGTTGGCGGCGATGCGAATGAGCCGCTGCTGATACTTGCGCTCGATCTCGACGGGCCCGGTCGAGCGCTTGATCTCGGCGACCGTCGAGAGCAGCACGGGCCGGTCCTCGTCCGACTTGACGACGATGCGGCCCAGGTCGGTCAGGGCCTGGCGATACGGCTCGTCGAGCTGCACGACCACGTTGTACTGGTTGCCGGTTCGGGGGTCGGTGAAGATCGAGGGATTGATGCTCGCGTTCGAGTTCAGCGAGAACAGCACGGTCTCCGAGATGGTGCGCTGCGAGAGCTTGACGGAGGCGGCCTTCTCCCGGTCGACCACGATCTCCACCTGCGGATAGTTGGCGTCGCGGCTCACGGTGACGTCGGTCACGCCCTCGGTCGAGTGGAGGATGCGGGCGATCTCGCCCGCGAGCGCCTCCGCGGCGGCGAG
>QHSM01000005.1 GCA_003221595.1 Candidatus Rokuibacteriota bacterium
TCTAGCTCCAGCGCCGGACCCCGTGAGAGCACGACGGCCCGCTCGATGACGTTCTGCAGCTCCCGGATGTTGCCCGGCCACGGATAGCTCACAAGCCGGCCCATCGTCTCGGAGGCAATCGTGTCGACCCGGCGGCCGAACCGCTTGGCAAAGCGCGAGAGAAAGAACATCGCGAGCTGTGGGATATCCGACGCGCGCTCGCGCAACGGCGGCACCCGGATCGGGAATACGTTCAGGCGGTAGAAAAGGTCCGCGCGGAACCGCCCGGCGCGTACGGCCTCTTCCAGGTCACGATTGGTCGCGGCGATCACTCGTACGTCCACGCGGACTGTCTGGTTACTTCCGACCGACTCGAACTCCTGTTCCTGGAGGACGCGGAGCAGCTTGACCTGCGTCTCGAGTGGGAGCTCGCCGACTTCGTCGAGGAAGATCGTACCGTGGTCAGCGAGCGCAAAGCGACCAATGCGCTTCTCGATTGCGCCTGTGAACGCGCCTTTCACGTGACCGAAGAGCTCGCTCTCCACCAGACCGGCCGAGATCGCGCTGGAGTTCACCTTCACGAGGGGTCGCTCGCGGCGCGGGCTTCGCTTGTGGATGGCGCGCGCGATGAGCTCCTTGCCGGTGCCGGTCTCGCCGTACACGAGCACCGTCGAGTCCGTGACGGCCACCTGCTCTGTCCTGCGAAGCACTTCGAGGAGCGCCGGGCTCGACCCGACCATATCGTCGACGTTGTGCTCGGAGTGGATCTCGTCCTGAAGGTACACGTTCTCGGCCTGCAGACGGTTCCTCAGCAGCTCGACCTCGGCGAGCGCTGCCCGGAGGCGCTCGTCAGCCCGCAGCCGGGCCAGCTCGGCGCCAGCCCTCGCGGCGAACACACGCAAGATCGCGAGCGCGCGGGAAGGATCCACCATCGGCTGGTCGTCCAGGATCACCAGGTGGCCGATCAGCGGTCCCGAGGGGTCCAAAACGGGAACTCCCAGATAGCTCTCAGCGCCAAGCGCGACCAGGTCACGGTCGTCCGGGAAGAGTCGTTGCACCTCCTTCCCGTAGTGACCGACCTCGCCGTCGAGGACTCTCATGCAGGGGGTGCCGGCGACGTCGTACTCGAAATTCTCTCCGAAGCCCTCGCTCTTCCAGAACGCGCGCGTGCGGACCCGGTCGTCCCTCCCCGGGACACACTCGGCGATGAAGGCGTAACGGACGCGCAGCGCCGAGGCGAGGTGCTGGACCAGCGAGTAAAAGAAGTCGCTGCCGGTCATCGAGGCGGTGCCCTCGACGACCGCGCGGAGCGTCTCCTCGACCTCACGGCGGTGAGCGGCCTCCGCTCGAACCTCGCGGTTCAGCGTGGTGATCGCCTCGTACGCCTTCATGTTCTCGATGGCCAGGCCGATCTGGTTCGCCGCCTCCTGCAGAAGGCCGGCGTCGGCGTCGGAATACTGGCCCGGAATCGTGCTGGCGACCGCCAGAACACCCACGCTCCGGCCCCCGGCGACGAGCGGCACGACCACGTAGGAGCGGACGCCATCCTGGTAGGCGCGCTCTTCCATGGGATACCGCTTCTCAGTCCTCAGATCTCGGCACACCCGGTAGCGCTGCTGCTGGAAGGCCCAACCGACGTGGCTCTCCTCCTGGGGCATCTCCATGCCGACGGTGAAGTAGGACGTCGGCAGCGATGACTCGAGGATGAAGAGGCGCAGTACGTCTTTGTCGGCGTCGTGGAGAAAGATTGCGGTGCGATCGAACGCCATGATGCGCCGCAGCGCGCCAGCGATCGCGTGGAAGAGAGCTTCCCGCGTCAGGCTCGAGATCACGGCATTGTTGATCTCGAGCAGCGTCCGCAAACGTTGTGCGTCGGCGTCCTGCGCGGGCGACTGAGGCTTGTCCATGGCGGCCAGCCGGCTCCTGGGCGTCCATTCTACGACGGTCCAGCCGGCTCCACCGGTCCTCCGGGAGACCTGCCTAAGTCGCGGGCAGCTCGACGAGCCTCGGATCGGCGGCGCCGACGGATGCGAGCAGGATGGGGATCAGGCGCGAGTCGACGGTCACAGTCGTGTCACGTCTTGCTGGGCTGCGAAGTCTCAGCGGCGGCAAGCTCATGCCAGGCCCGCAGCGTCTCGGCGACGGACCACGCTTGCGCGATGCACCCGCGTGGTGCAAACGGCGAATCGCCATCGAAGACCTCGGCGACCGACCCGAGCCCGTAGTCGCCGAGGTGATGCGCCACGGGCGAGAGGAAGGAGCGGGCCCCCTCGGCGTCGCGGTACACCTTGAAGTGCGCGAGCGCGAACGGGCCGAGGAGGAACGCCCACACCGTGCCCTGATGATAAGCGCCGTCGCGGTGCCATTGATCGCCACCGTAATGGCCCTGGTACTGCGGGTGGCCGGGCGCAAGACTCCTGAGCCCGTGGGACGTCAGGAGATGGCGGGCGCAGGCGTCGACGACCTGGCGCTGGCGTTCGAGCGAGAGCGGGCTCTCGCGGAGCGAGACTGCGAAGATCTGGTTTGGCCGGAGCGCGTCATCGTTACCGTCGGGCGAGTCGATGACGTCGTAACAACACCCGATGCGTTCATTCCAGAAGCGATCGAATCCCGCCCGCACGCGCGCGGCGAGTTCGTCCCATGGCCTGAACGGCAGCCCCAGTCGTTTCGCGAAGCCGGCCATCGAGCGGAGCGCGTTGTACCAGAGCGCGTTGATCTCGACCGCCTTGCCGGTGCGTGGCGTGACGATCCAGTCACCCACCTTCGCGTCCATCCAGGTGAGCTGGACGCCGGGCTCGCCCGACCTGAGGAGGCCGTCGGCGGGATCCTCCTGGATCCCGTACCGCGTGCCCTCACGGTGGAACCGCACGATCTCCTCGAGCACCGGGAACAGCTCTTTGAGCAGCCCGTCGTCAGCCGTCGCCGCGTGATAGGCCCGGATCGCCTCGACGTACCAAAGGGTCGCGTCCACGGTGTTGTACTCCGGCGCCTCGCCGGCGTCGGGAAACCGGTTCGGCAACATCCCACGGTCCACGAACCGGGAGAACGTCGTGAGAATCCGTCGTGCGATCTCCGCGCGTCCGGTCGCCAGCGCCAGTCCCGGCAGCGCGATCATCGTGTCGCGCCCCCAGTCGCCGAACCAGTGGTAGCCGGCGATGACGGTCATGCCGCCGGCGTCGCCGGGTGTGGGCCGTCTCGCGACGAACTGGTCGCCGGCGAGCACGAGGTGCTTGATCCAGTCGGGGGCCTTCCGCGCCTCGGGGCGGGCGCGCTTCCAGGCGGCGACTAACCGCTCTTCGTGCTGCGCTCGCCGCTCCCACGCCTGCTCGCCGTCGAGCGCGGGCGACGACTCGGTCGACAGCACGAGGGTCAGCGCCTCGGCGGGCGCGAG
>QHSM01000006.1 GCA_003221595.1 Candidatus Rokuibacteriota bacterium
GGTCGCGCTCCATCTCGACCATCGCGATCTCGTCCTGATAGTCCTTCTCGAGGCGGGCGATCTCTTCTTCCTCGATCGACTTCGCGCGCTCGTCCTTATCGATCCCGCGCCGCGAGAACACCTTCACGTCGACCACCGTGCCCTCGATCCCCGGCGGGACCGTCAGGGACGTGTCGCGCACGTCGCCGGCCTTCTCGCCGAAGATGGCCCGCAGCAGCTTCTCTTCCGGTGTGAGCTGCGTCTCGCCCTTCGGCGTGATCTTGCCCACCAAGATATCGCTCGGCTTGACCTTCGCGCCGATGCGGACGATTCCGGATTCGTCCAGGTCTTTCAACGCTTCTTCGGAGACATTCGGAATGTCTCGGGTGACCTCTTCCTTGCCGAGCTTCGTGTCCCGCGCCTGGATCTCGAACTCCTCGATGTGGATCGACGTGAACCGGTCGTCCTTCACGAGCCGCTCGGACACCAGGATCGCGTCCTCGAAGTTGTAGCCGCCCCACGGCATGAAGGCGACGAGCACGTTGCGCCCGAGGGCGAGCTCACCCTGATCGGTGCCCGGCCCGTCGGCGATGATGTCGCCCTGCTGGATGCGCTGCCCCTTCCGCACGATTGGCTTCTGGTTCAGGCACGTGTTCTGATTGGACCGCCGGTACTTGGTCAGGTTGAAGATGTCGAGCGGCAGGTCCTGGACCGGGTCGGCCTTCTTCGACCGCCCCTCGGCCCGCACGACCACGCGGTCGGCCGCGACGTACTCGACGACCCCCGAGCGCTTGGCGACGATCACCGCGCCCGAGTCGCGCGCCACCACGTGCTCCATCCCGGTGCCGACCAGCGGCGCCTCCGGCTGGAGCAGGGGCACCGCCTGGCGCTGCATGTTCGAGCCCATGAGGGCCCGGTTCGCGTCGTCGTTTTCCAGGAACGGAATCAGCGACGCCGCGACCGAGACGAGCTGCTTCGGCGACACGTCCATGTAGTTCAGCTCTTCAGGCGACACCATGCGGAACTCACCGCTCTTGCGCGCCGACACCCGCTCCTGGACGAAGCGGCCGCTGCGATCGATCTCGGCGTTGGCCTGGGCGATGACGAACTTCTCTTCCTTCAACGCGGTCAGGAAATCGATGTCGTCGCTGACCCGCCCATTCCCCACCTTCCGGTAGGGCGTCTCGATGAAGCCGAACTCGTTGGTCCGCGCGTAGGTGGACAGGGACGAGATCAGGCCGATGTTCGGGCCTTCCGGCGTCTCGATGGGGCAGATGCGCCCGTAGTGCGTGGGATGGACGTCCCGCACCTCGAAGCCCGCCCGCTCGCGGCTCAAGCCGCGCGGACCGAGCGCCGAGAGCCGCCGCTTGTGGGTCAGCTCGGCGAGAGGGTTCGTCTGGTCCATGAACTGCGACAGCTGCGACGAGCCGAAGAACTCCTTGACCACCGCCGAGACGGGCTTGGCGTTGATCAGGTCGTGCGGCATGAGATTCGTGATGTCGGAGATCGACATCCGCTCCTTCACCGCCCGCTCCATGCGCGTCAGACCCACCCGGAACTGGTTTTCCAGCAGCTCGCCGACCGACCGCACCCGCCGGTTGCCGAGGTGATCGATGTCGTCGGTCGCCTTCGTGCCCAGCCGCACCATCAGGAGGTGCCGGATGACCGAGACGATGTCCTCGCTCCGGATCGTCTTGGCGTTGGCCGGCGCCTCGATGCCGAGCTTCTCGTTGATCATGAAGCGGCCCACGCGGGCCAGGTCGTAGCGCCGCGGATCCATGAACATGCCGCGGAACAGGGAGCGCGCCGACTCGACGGTGGGCGGGTCACCCGGGCGCAGGCGCCGGTAGATCTCGACGAGCGCCTCGTCCGGATTCTTGAAGTGATCGCGCGCCAGCGTCTCGTAGAGCGACTGGTCGATCTTGCCCGCGCTCGCCACCAGGAGCTTGAACGGCGCCACCCGCCGGCTCATCAGCTGCGACAGCACCGTCGAGGTGATCTCGGCGTTGGTCTGCACCAGCACCTCGCCGCTCTCGGTGTCGACGATCCGGGAGGCGGTCCGGCGCCCGACGAGCGCCTCGGCCCGAACGGGAATCTTCTCGACGTTCGACTCGCGGAGCTTCTCGATGAGCTTCGCGTTGAGCGTCTTGCCGGCCGTCACCAGCGGCTCGCGATGGCGCGGCGCCTTGACGTCGTCGGCCACCTTCGCGCCGACATGCGCCTCGGCGTTGAGCGTCACCCACGCATTGCCGTCCTCGAACGACAGCACTTCCTCGGTGTCGTAGAAGTGCCCCAGGATCTCCTCGTCGGAGAGGATGACGAGCTTGTCGGGAAACGTGCTCTTCTCCAGGAACGAGAACGCCCGCAAGAAGGCCGTGGCCAGCATCTTGCGGCGACGATCGACGCGGACGTGCAGGATGTCGTTGGCGTCGAAGTCGAACTCCACCCACGAGCCCCGGTAGGGAATGACGCGCGCCGAGAAGAGCGGCTTCCCGGAGGCCAGCGTCTTGCCCTTGTCGTCGTCGAAGAACACGCCGGCCGAGCGCTGCAGCTGGCTGACGACGACGCGCTCGGTCCCGTTGATGATGAACGTTCCCTTGTCGGTCATGAGCGGCAGCTCGCCCAGGTACACTTCCTGGCCGCGCTGCTCGCGGATCGTCTTGGTCTTGGCTTCCTTGTCGTGATCGAAGACGACCAGACGCAGCGTGACCTTCAGCGGGATCGCGAAGGTCATCCCGCGGTCGTGGCATTCCTCGACCGTGTACTTCGGCTCACCGAAGTGGTACGAGTCGAACTCGAGCAGCGCGTTGTCGTTGTAGTCGGCAATCGGGAACACCGACTTGAAGACCGCCTGCAGGCCGGACTCCTCGCGCCGCTCCGGCGCGGTGTCCTTCTGCAGAAAGGTCTCGTAGGACCGCTTCTGTACCTCGATCAGATTCGGGATCTCGACGATCGACGGGATCTTGCCGAAATCCTTGCGACCGCGGTGCCCACACTGAATCGTTCCTGCCATACCCTCTCCTGGGGCCGGCCCTCCGGCCCCGGCTTGACGGAGTCGCTAAATAGTCGAGTACCCGGACGCGCTTACTTCACCGAGACCGTCGCGCCCTGCTCCTCGAGCTTCTTCTTCATATCCTCCGCTTCAGCCTTCGTGACCTTCTCCTTCACCGCCTTCGGAGCGCCGTCGACCAGATCCTTGGCTTCCTTCAGCCCGAGCCCGGTCAGCTCGCGGACCACCTTGATGACCTGGATCTTCTTCTCGCCCGCCGCGCCGAGGATGACGTCGAACTCCGTCTTCTCCTCGACGGCGGCCGCAGCGGCTCCGCCGCCGGCCGCGCCCGCGACGGCCGCGACCGCCATCGGCGCGGCGGCCGACACGCCCCACTTCTCTTGCAAGAGCTTCGAGAGTTGGGCCGCCTCCAGCAGCGACAGCTTGTCGAGTTGCTCGGCGATCTGCTCTACCGTTGCCATCGATGTCTCCTTTTAACTGGGCATGGGCACCCGGGCTGTCGCCCGCCCATGCCCCGCCGCCATGCCGCGCTACGTTTCATCGGTCGCACGGCGCGAGCCCCGAACACCCGTGGCGCCCGCCCGGGCCCCGCCGCAACTTCTCGCTGCGTTCGATCAGCGCCCACGGCG
>QHSM01000007.1 GCA_003221595.1 Candidatus Rokuibacteriota bacterium
GAGTACGTGAACACGGCGCGCGCGAAGGGGCTCTCGGAAGGTGTCACCCTGGTCAAGCACGTGGTCCGGAACGCGCTGATCCCGGTCGTGACGCTCATCGCGCTGCAGATCCCGAACATCTTCGGCGGGGCCATCGTCACCGAGCAGATCTTCCGCGTGCCGGGGATCGGCTCGCTGCTGATCGCCTCGATCCTGGCCAACGACACGCCGGTGGTCATGGCCGTGACGTTCATCTTCTCGTGCCTGGTGGTGGCCTCCAATCTCGCGGCGGACCTCCTGTACGGGTGGCTCGACCCGAGGATCTCCTACCGCTGATGGCCGCCCGGATCGCGTCGCGTACTGTCACCGGCGATCTGGCGGTCGCGGCCTCCGAGCCGCGCTCGTCCCTCTGGCGGGAGACCGGCCGCCGCTTTCGCCGTCACCGGCTCGCGGTGGTCGGGACGGTCGTCTTGCTGGCGATGGTCGTCGCGGTGCTGGCGGGGCCGCTGGTCTGGCGGCAGCCCATCAACGCGATCGACTTCAAGGCGAAGCTCAAGGGCCCGTCGTGGAGCCACCCGCTCGGGACGGACGACCTCGGCCAGGACATCCTGGCGCGCATGCTCTACGGAGGCCGTATCTCGCTCGCCGTCGGGATCGCCGCGATGCTGATCGCGATCTCCATCGGAACGGCGATCGGCGCGACCTCCGGCTACGTGGGCGGCGTGCTCGACCACACGCTGATGCGCGTCACCGACATGTTCCTGTCGCTTCCCGGCCTCCCGCTCCTGCTCCTGATCGTCTACCTCTTCCGCGACGCGCTCCGGAAGGCGCTGGGGCCCGAGGTCGGCGTCTTCATCCTGATCGTCGCGGTGATCGGCGGCCTGCGCTGGATGCCCGTCGCGCGTCTCGTCCGCGCCCAGTTCCTGTCGCTACGCGAGAAGGAGTTCGTCGAGTCGGCGCGCAGTCTCGGGGCCCCGCCGCTCCGGCAGGTGATCCGGCACATCCTGCCGAACTCGATGGGCCCGGTCATCGTGGCCGGCACCATCGACGTCGCCGCGGCGATCATCGCCGAGTCCACGCTGTCCTTCCTGGGCCTCGGGTTTCCGCCGGACATCCCGACGTGGGGGCGAATCCTGTACGACGCGAAGGACAACCTCGACTTCGCGCCTCACTGGGCCATCTTCCCGGGGACGGCGATCTTTCTCACCGTCCTGTCCATCAACTACATCGGGGACGGCCTCCGCGACGCGCTCGATCCGCGCAAAGTTCTGGGAAAGTGAGCTGCTAGACCCCCGGCTTGCGCTCGCCCAGGGCCTGGCGAACCGCCACCTCCAGCTGTTCGATCTGCAAAGGCTTCCGGAGCAGCGTGAACCCGAGCCGCCGGACGTGCTTGTCCATCTCGGCGCCCGACGCCGTCAGCACGATCACGCCCACGTCCGCGTCGCGGTTGCGGACGTTCTCGACGAGCTCGAGTCCCGAGCACCCGGGCATCACGTAGTCCGTGAGCACGAGGTCGTAGCTCTTTTCCTTGAAAAGGGCCAGGCCCTCGGCGCCGCTCGCGGCGACGTCGGCCTCGCAGCCCCAGACCGTCAGTAACTCCGATAGCAATCCTCGAACGTATCGCTCATCGTCGATGACGAGAACACGCGGTGCACTGAGCATGACGACACCCTACGGTGATCGATGCGGCGGGATCAATCGCGCGCATCGCCGCGAGAAATGCGGAAATCGCGCGACGGGCGAGCGCGAGGCTGCGCGGAACCGAGCGCATCGCGATTGCGCGCGCGAACGCGCGCAGTTTTACGTGATTCACAAGCGCGCACGACCGCGAGAGCGCATCACTCCGGCGGAATTTCATTTTGTGGATTTCTGGGGATAAGTGGATAAGGAGCAGCGGTCAGCGTGCCGCGCGGCCGATGCGGCCGTCGACCGCCGGAGCGATCTCACCGCGCGACGCGATCGCGTCGAGCACGACCTGGGAAACCTGCGGGCCACTCTCGGCTCCGATCAGTGTGTTCGCCCGCCCGAAGACGGTGTACCCGTCCCCACCGCGAACCAGATAGCCTGGCACCGCCACGGTGTAGCTGGTCCCGTCTACGAGCGGCTTTCCACTCACGCTGACCTCGATGATGCGGCCTCCCGGCGCGAGCCGAGGATCCCACACGAGACGCACGCCGGAGAGCTGAAGGAACCCGCCGCCCTCGCGGTCGGTCTGTGCGAGCCCGTGCTCGAGCGCGGCCCTGAGGTCTGCCCCGTCCATCTCGAGCTTCACCAGCATGTCGGTGAAGGGCAGAAGGCTCAGGACGTCGCGCCGGGTCAGAGGCCCCGGCGGCACCGTGCGATTGGTGCGGATGGCTCCGCCGTTGATGACAGCCACGTCGCTGCCCAGACGCGCGCGCAGGGCGTCGGCGACGAAGTCCCCCAGGTTCGTCTCCTCGGTCCGGAGCCTGGCGGCGCGCGCCTCGAGTGGAACGCCGCTCTGGCCGACGACGGCGTCCAGCTCGCGGTCGAGCCGACGGGCGTAGTCGCGGACCAGCGCCTCGACCGCCGGGTCGGACTCGATGCGCCGGCTGACCTCGCGGAAGCGCCAGGACCGCTCCACCAGACGGCCGTCGCGCGTGAGCCACAGGTCGACCTGGACCAGGTAGCGCGCGTCGGAGCCGGCCTTGGTGATGAGCGTCTTGCCCTCCTCGGCGACCAGCGGCTGGTGCTCATGCCCGCCCAGGATGACGTCGACGTCGGCGGCCGCGGCGATCGCCTTGTCCTCGGCCATCGCCACGTGGGTCACCGCGACTACAAGATTGGCGCCGCGGGCCCTGAGGCGCGCCGCGACGTCCCTGGCAACCGTGACCGGCTGACCGAACGCCACATCCGGTCCGGGTCGTGAGGTCTGCGCGGCCTGCGCGGTCGTCAGGCCGAAGAGCCCGATTCGGGCGCCCCCGAGCGCCACGAGGACGTCGGTCGACGCACCGCCGAACGCCTGACCGGAGCGACGGTCGACGACGTTCGCCGAGAGCCAGCGAAACTTCGACTCCTTCATGCGCTCGACGAGGACGTCAGGGCCGAAGTCGAACTCATGATTGCCGAACGTGGCGAAGTCCAGGCCGATGGCGTTGAGGGCCGCGACCATCTGCGCGCCCTGGAGGAGCGCGGACTCGACGGAGGGCGAGAGCGTGTCGCCGGCGAGCGCGAAGATCGTGTGCGGGTTCTCGCGCTTGAGGTCGCGGACCAGAGTGGACAGCCGCGCCATCCCGCCACGCCGGCCGCCGTCCACGGGCTCGAGGACGTAGTGGTCGTTGATCTGCAGCAGCGTCACGTGAACGAGGTCGGCGTCGGGAGCCCGGCCGCCGAGCGGGGCGCAGGCGGCGAGGGCGACCGCGATGACGACGAGCGCGGCGCCCGCCCATGAGCGTCTCATCGAGCCCGCATGCTAGCAGACCCGGCGCGTCGGCGACTCTTCCGCGGCGAGCGGCACCAGGAACTCGATCGCGCGGCGCTCGACCCACGACCGGACACGCCACGGCCATCCCCCTTCGA
>QHSM01000008.1 GCA_003221595.1 Candidatus Rokuibacteriota bacterium
TGCAGCGCTTCGGCTACCGCGGCCGCATCTTCCCGATCAACCCGAAGTACACCGAGGTCCTCGGCCTCCCCTGCTATCCGGACCTCGCCTCCACGCCCGAGCCTGCGCACAGCGTGGTGGTGTCGATCCCCGCCGAGCACGTCCCCGCGGTTCTGACCGAGGCCGTCGCCGCCGGCGTGCGCGCCGCCGTCGTGCTGTCGAGCGGGTTCGCGGAGGCGGGGCCGGTCGGTCAGGAGCGCCAGGCCGAGCTCGAGCGCCTCGCCGCCGACCGGGGCCTGCTCATCTGCGGGCCGAACTGCTATGGCGTCTTCAACATCCGGCTGGGCGCGGCGACGTTCAGCGCGGACGTGGCCGAGCCCCTGCGGCCCGGCAGCGTCGGCCTCGTCTCGCAGAGCGGCGGCTTCAGCCACGCGATCGGCGAATATCTGATGCAGCAGCGGCACGTCGGGCTGAGCTACATCGTGTCGTGCGGCAACCAGGCCGGCCTCACGGTCGAGGACTACGTCGAGTTCATGGTCGAGGCCGACGAGACGACCGTCGTCGGCGCGTTCGTCGAGGGATTCAAGAAGCCCGAGCGGTTCCGCCGGGCGGCCGCGCGCGCCCGCGAGCTGCGCAAGCCCATCGTCGTGCTGAAAGTCGGCCGGTCGGAGAACGCCCGGCAGGCGATGCTCGCCCACACCGGCTCGCTGGCCGGGACGCCCGAGATCATCGAGGCAGTGCTCCGGCAGAGCGGTGTCGTCCAGGTGTCGAGCATCAACGAGATGATCGACACGCTGGCGCTCCTGTCGGCGGCGACGCGCCGTGATCCTCGCGGCTGGCGCGTCGGAATCCTGAGCGGGCTCGGGGGCGAGTGCGGCCGCGCCGCCGATGCCGCCGATCGCGCCGGCGTGGAGCTGCCGCCCCTGTCGCCCGCCGCGGTCGAGCGTCTGCGGGGATTCATGCCGGACTTCGCGAACCCCCGCAATCCGCTCGACGGCACCGGCGCCATGTACGAGGATGCCCGGCTCTTCCCGCAGCTCATCGATACGCTGCTGCGCGACGAGGCCATCGACGTCCCCGCCGTGAACCTGCGCGTCAACGTTCCGAAGCCTGGCGGTCTGGCGCCCTCGCGACAGTTCAGTCGCGCGATGAGCGAGGCGCTGCGCGGCGACCGCGCCGGCCGCCTCGTGGTCGCCTTCAGCTCCTTCGCGGGCGGCGACCTCGATCCCGAAGTCATTCACACGCTGGCCGAGGCGGGCGTCCCGTTCCTCGAGAGTACGGAGACCACGATGCTCGCCCTGCGCAATGCGCGCAAGCATTTCCGCTTCTTGGAGCGGCGCATCGCGGCGAGCGCGGGCTTCGTCCCGCCGCAGGCCATCACGCGGCCTGTCGGGCGCGGTGTCCTCGCAAGCCCGGAGGCGACGCGGATCCTGACCGACTTCGGAATCCCGCTGGCCGAGACGATCCCGGTCAAGGACGCCGAGCAGGCCGTGCGTGCGGCGGACAGCCTGGGTTACCCCGTGGTGATCAAGATCGACTCCCAGGACGTCGCGCACAAGACCGACGTGGGCGGGGTCCGGGTCGGCTGCCGGGACGCGGCGGCGGTGCGCGCGGCCGTGATCGATGTGCTCGACTCGGTCCGCCGGCACGCGCCGGCGGCGCGGCTCGACGGCATACTGGTGCAGCGGATGGTCGCCGGCGGCATGGAAATGATCCTCGGGGTCAAGACCGATCCCCTCTTCGGCCCCGCCGTCGTCTGCGGGTTCGGCGGGATCTTCGTCGAGCAGCTCCGCGACGTGTCAATACGGGTGCCGCCCGTCGGCCACGCCGACGCTCTTGCGATGGTCGAGGAGCTCCGAGGGGCCTCACTCCTCCGGGGCGCGCGCGGCCGGGCGCCGGCGGACGTCGAGGCGCTGGCCGACTCGATCGTCAGGCTGGCGGCGCTCGCCGAGGCGCACCGGCAGTCGCTGCGGGCCCTCGACATCAACCCCCTTCTCGTGCTCGACGCGGGACGGGGCGTCGTGGCGGTGGACTGGCTGATCGAGCTGGCGTGATCGAAAAGGAGGTGGCGCGATGCCCTACGAGACGATCCTCTACGAGAAGAAGGGCCCGGTGCTGACGCTCACCCTCAACCGGCCCGAATCGCTCAACGCGATCAATCCGCAGATGACCGAGGAGCTGCACACCGCGCTCGACGACGCCGACGCCGACCGTGAGATTCGCGCCATCGTCCTCACCGGGGCCGGCCGCGGCTTCTCGGCCGGGTTCGACATCGCGCGCCGTCCGGACGGCCGCTCGTCGCTCGACGCCACCGGAGTGGAGGTCGCCGAGTACATCCATCGGTGGTGGGCGCGCGATCGCGACTCGTCGCTCGAGCTCATGCACCTCTGGCACATCACGAAGCCGATCATCGCCGCCGTCCACGGCTGGGTGATGGGCGGCGGGTTCTGGTACGCTCTGGCCTCCGACATCACGATTGCCGCCGACAACAGCGTCTTCGCCCAGCCCGAGGTCCGGCACACGTCGAACACGACGTTCCTCTTCGCGGCGCTCGCCGGCTGGAAGGCGGCGCATCGCTACGGACTGACCGGCGATCACTTCGACGCGGCCGAGGCGCTGCGCCTCGGGCTCGTCAACGAGGTGGTGCCGGTGGATCAGCTCCTGCCGCGGGCGCGGGCCCTGGCCGAGCGCATCGCCCGGGTGCCCGAGCCGTCGGTGCGCCTCAACAAGGCCGTCACCTGCTACGGCCTGCTGGCGATGGGGCTTGGGGCCGGCATGCTGATGAACATCCCGCTGTCCAGCATGGCGCACGCTTCGTACAACGCCCAGCGGGCCGAGCTGATCGCGGCCATGCAGCAGGGCGGGCTGAAGGCGTTCCTGGAGGCGCGTGACGGCGGGTTCCGGCCGGAGCCCTTCGGGCCGAGATCACGCTGACCCCACCCCTCTCGGTCGGCATTCATGTGCCGAGCTCCGCGGTGAGCTCGCTGGGCTCGGGCGAGGCGTACGCGGAGTTCTTCGGCCAGGTCGAGACGCTCGGCCTCGACGCGGTCTGGACCGAGGACCGCATCTTCCACGGGGCGAACATGCTCGACCCGTTGATGCTCCTCGCCTCGGCCGCGGCGAGCACGCGGCGAATCCAGCTCGGCACCGCGGTGGTCGTCCTCACGCTGCGCAATGCCGCCGTGCTCGCGCGTCAGGTGTCCACGCTCCACCATCTCTCGGGCGGGCGGCTGGCGCTCGGTGTCTCCCTCGGCGGTCGCCCCGAAGAGTACGCGGCCGTCGGTGTGCCGATGACTCGCCGGGTGGCGGTCTTTCGCGAGAGCGTGACGGTGCTGCGCCGTTTGCTCGCCGGCGAGCCCGTGGACCACCACGGGGAGTTCTTCCGGCTGGAGCAGGCGACGGTACGCCCGCCCGCGCCGGTTCCACTCTACGTGGGTGGGAACGCCGAGGGAGCGCTGCGCCGCGCCGGCCGGCCGGGACGCGAGCGCGCTGACCGCCGGTCGTCTCGTCTACGTCGCCGTCGACGAGGAGCGCGGCCGGGCACGAGACGCGTTGCGCGGATTCCTCCACGGGTACTACGGCTCGCGCTTCGACGTCGATCAGTCGGCGATCTTCGGGCCGCCCGGCGAAGTTGCCGCGAGGCTCGCCGAGCACGTGGAGGCCGGCATCACCCGGCTCATGCTGGGCGTGCCGACGCTGCACATCGGCCACCTCCAGCGGGTCGCCGCCGAGGTGGCGCCGCTGGTGCGCGCCGCAGCCCGGCGCTGACGCGCCGGACCGCGCCGCCGCGCGCGGCTGGCGTTCGTGCTCGCTGCGTCGGATACTTGCCGGCGCAATCAGGACGGCCAGGCGGTCAAATCGCGGCACGACAAAGGAGACCGCGATGGCGCAAGTTCGAGGTCAGCGACGCCGGCACGATGCTGAAGGCCCGCTGACCGAAAGAACGGCAGGCCGGCTCCGCGCTTCAGCGCGGCCGGCGTTCCGGCGGCAGGGGGCGGGGTGCTCGCCGCGCCAGCGCGAGGCCCAGCAGCGTGACGATCACGCCCCCGGCGATGATCGTCGTCGACGCCAGCGAGTTGGTGGTGAGCCCGAACACCCAGGGCACCACGATGAAGACGAGACCGACCAGCGCCGTGACGAGGCCGATGAGTAGGTCCACGGCGCTCACCCGACCGCCGGCAGGCGAATGGTGAAACGGCAGCCGTGACCGGGTGACGTCTCCAGCGTGATCGTGCCGCCGTGGGCGGCAACGATCGATCGCGCGATCGAGAGACCGAGCCCGGCGCCCCCGCTGGCTCGATCGCGGGCGGCGTCGAGGCGCACAAACGGCTCGAACACACGCGTCACGTCGCCGGGCGCGATGCCGGGGCCCGTGTCCCGCACGCTCAGGAGACCAATCCCGTTGTCCCGCGCCACGTTGACCTCGACGAGGCCTCCGGCGGGCGTGTAGTTCACCGCGTTCTCGACGAGGTTCCGCGCCGCTCGGTGAAGCGCCGACGCGTGGCCGAGCACCGTCACCGCATCCGCGACCTCCATGCGAACGGTCACGCCCCGCGGCCGCGCGAGCAGCGCGCCGACGTCGAGCACCTCGAGCGCCACCTGCTCGAGCTCGACCGGCGCGCGCGGCGATGCGAGGTCGGCGCCGGATCGGCCGACGAACAGCAGATCCTCGGCGAGGCGGATGAGCCGGTCGACCTCCTCGAGCTTCGCCGCCAGGACCTGTCGGTATTCTGCGGGTGATCGCTCGGCGCGCAGGGCGACCTCCAGTCCTCCTTTGAGCGCGGTGAGCGGCGTGCGGAGCTCGTGAGCGGCGTCCGCCGAGAAGCGCCGCATCGTCCCGAAGGCGCCCTCGAGGCGGCCGAGCATCTCGTTGAGCGTGTCGGCCAGCCGATCCAGCTCGTCACCCGTCCCGCGGAGCTCGAGGCGGCGGCTCAGATCCTCGGCCGTGATGCGCCGGGCGGAGCGCGACATCCGGTCGACCGGCTCGAGCGCCTTGCGCGCCATGAGCGCCCCCCCCGACGCGGCGAGCCCGAGGCCGAGGGGAATCAGAATCACGAGGGTCTCCAGGTATCGCGCCAGCGCGCGATGACTGCGGGCCTGCGACCCGGCCACCTGGACGACCTCGGCCGGCCGGCCCCCGCGAACAACGGGGAGCGTCACCAGACGCATCTGCCGCGGGCCGATTCGGAGCGTCTCGAACGTGGGCTTGCCCTTCTGGGCGTTCTCGCGCGCCGCGGCGGACAGCGGCAGCGCCTGACCCTTCAAGCGGGTCGAGCGGTAGGTCGGCACGCCCTGGGCGTCGACCACCTGCACGAATTGATCTCGAAATCCGGAGTCGAGATCCGCGACCGCCGCCGACGCGCCCGAGCCGCCGCGCTCGGCCGTGACCGATTCTCGGACGACCTCCGCCAGCTCGAGGAGCACCGGGTCGACGTCTCGCGTCAGCGCCAGCGCCAGCAGCCAGTAGGAAAAGCCGCTGGTCACCAGAAGGATGATCAGCAGCACGGCGGTGTACCAGAGCGTCAGCCGCGTGTGGATCGAGGTGGGCGGCTTCCAGCGCATCAACAATCGTCGGCCTTCAGCACGTAACCGACCCCGCGAACGGTGTGAAGAAGTCGCCGCTCGCCGGCGCCATCGATCTTTCGCCGGAGATAGCCGACGTAAACGTCGATGATGTTGCTCTCGGGGTCGAAGTCGAGGCCCCAGACGTGCTCGGCCAGCACCGGCCGGGTCAAGACTCGGTCGCAGCTGCGCAGGAAGTATTCCAGGAGGGCGTACTCGCGGGCCGTCAGCGTGATGCGGCGACCGGCGCGGCTCACCTCGCGCGTGGCCGGGTCGAGCGAAAGATCCGCGAGCCGCAGCACCGGCTCACGCCGGCTGCCGCTCCGGCGCAGGAGCGCCCGAACGCGGGCCAGGAACTCGTCGAACGAGAACGGCTTCGTCAGATAGTCGTCGGCGCCGAGATCGAGTCCCTTCACCTTGTCGGCGACACCGTCCCGGGCCGTGACCACGAGCACCGGCGTTGGGACGGCTCGGTTGCGCGCCGCCTTCAGAACCGCGAAGCCGTCGAGCCGCGGCAGCATGAGGTCCAGCACGACCAGGTCGGACGGCGGGCCCGACGCGATCAGATCGAGAGCGCTTTCCCCGTCGTGCGCCAACTCGACCGCGTACCCTTCTTCCTCCAGGCCCTGGCGGATGAAGCTCGCCACCTTCCGCTCGTCCTCGACGACGATGATCCGCATCGCGCTCGCGACTCTCCCTCGCGTCCCCGCCGTCGTCTCGTCAGGCGAGCCCGCGGCGAAGCGGGACGGCGTCAGGCTCGAGCTCGTCGGATTCGCCGCGCGCCAGCTCCACGAGGCAAATCCGCACTTTGCCGTCGCGTCCCAGCACGGACAGCAGCGCGGCCGCGGCGGCCTCCGAAATCCCCGGACGGCGGCCGACCTCGGCCGGCGTCACGGCGCCGCGTGCTCGAGACAGTTCAGGATCTCACTTTCGAGCTCGGTCCACCAGTCAGCCATGCCGCTCCTCGCGGGATGCCGAAGAGTCGAGCGCCGATCGCGCCTCGCTCCTGGGAA
>QHSM01000340.1 GCA_003221595.1 Candidatus Rokuibacteriota bacterium
CAGTGCACGCACTTTCGGATCTCGTCCAGATCGAGGCCCGGGAGGGCTCCGCCCGATCTCATCAGAGGCCCCCGACGTAGCGTCCGGGGTTCAGCACGCGCCTGGGATCGAACTCGTCTCGCAGGGCGCGCATGAGGGCGAAGGATCCCGGCTCGATCGGCCCCCACGGGTCCACGGCTTTCCGGAGCTCCGCCGTCCCGCGAGCGACGACGGCGCTGCCGCCGATCGCGGCTATGCGCTGACGCACGCGGGTCGTGATCGCCGCGATCTCGGCGACGCTCGCGCCCCCGAGAAGGACCCGGAGCGTTCCCAGCGCCGCGCAGCCGCTCAGCCGCACCTCGGCTCGGGGCGCCGTCGTCCGCGCCGCGTTCTCGATCGCCCCGACGGTGTCCGCGAGCCGGTCGGCGAGCGCGACCACGTGGAGAACCGTCCAGCCCGGGGGGCATGTCAGCGCGGACTCCGCCGCGGTCCAGAACCCGTCCGGGAGCGCGTCGATTTGCGCCCGGCCGATCTTCGCCATCGCGCCGAGGCGCTCGCCCTGCTCGCGGACCGCTTCGGCGACGCTCCCGATCGAGACCGCCACGCCCGCGCCCGAGGACCCGGCCGAGAGAAGCTTGAGCATCTCGCCGTTGAAGATCTCGATCCGGCTCGGCTGCAGCGGCGATGCGATCACCCGCTCGACGAACGCCTGGGCCTCTCCGGGCGACGCCAGCCGCACGAGCCACGAGCTCTCCGCGTCGGGCCGCGAATGAAGGCGGAGCGTCAGCTCGGCGAGAACGCCGAGCGTGCCGAGCGCGCCCACCATCAGCTTCGGGACGTCGTACCCGCTGACCGATTTCACGACCTTCGAGCCGCCCCAGGTCACGACGCCGTCGGCCTGGACGAAGCGCACGCCGAGCAGCAGGTCGCGCAGCGTGCCGTAGCGCGCGCGAAGCGGGCCGCTCGCGTTGGTCGCCGCGATGCCGCCCAGCGTGCGGGCGGCGGCGCCCGGCGGATCGAGCGCCAGCCACTGCCGGTGCGGCGCGAGCCGCGCCGCGAGCGCGCCGGCGGAGACCCCGGCCTGCACCGTGACGGTGAGATCGGCGGGGTTGTACTCGATCACCTCGTCGAGACCGCGAAGGTCGACGACGAGGTCCGCGCGCGCCGGCGGGCTGCCGAGCTCGAGTGCCTCGCCCGAGCCGCGCGGGATGACGGCCAGGGCCGCGTCGTGCGCGAGCGCCAGGACGCCGCTCAGCTGATCGATCGAGCCGGGCCGCACGACCCAGCTCGGGCGGAGACCGTCGACCGCCGCCGCCGCGAGCGCCTCGGCATCGTCGCGCACCCCCTGGCGCCCGGCGATGGAGACGAGGGCTTCGCCGATCGAGCGCGCCGCGACGGGCATCTCGATCCTAGATCCAGGCGCCGTCGGGCACGCGCGGTCGCGCCGGCCGGAACCCCTCGCCGCAGGCGGGGTGTGAGGGCAGGAGCTTGCCCGGGTTCATGATTCCCTCCGGGTCGAAGACCCGCCGGAGCCGGTACATGAAGTTCAGGTCGGCGTCGGCGTACTGGAACGGGAGGTTCTTCGCCTTGTCCATGCCGACCCCGTGCTCGCCGGTCACCGTTCCACCCATGGCGATGCAGGCGCGCAGGAGCTCCTCGTTCGCCGCCTTCGCGCGCTCGAGCTCCTCGGGAACCCGGTCGTCGTAGAGGATGAGCGGGTGGAGGTTCCCGTCGCCCGCGTGGAAGACGTTCGCGATCTGGACGCGGTGACGGGCGCCGATGGCCGCGAGCTCGCGCATGATCGCCGGCAGCCTGGAGCGCGGCACGACGGCGTCTTGCAGCAGATAAGTCGGCGCCAGCCGCCCGACGGCGCCCGCCGCCTCCTTGCGCCCCTTCCAGAGGAGCGCGCGCTCGGCGTCGTCGGCCGCCACGCGGACCTCCAGGGCGCCGCGTTCCCAGCAGATCCGCGCGGCCCGCTCGCCCTGCGCCTCCACCTCGGCGGCTGGTCCGTCCAGCTCGATCAGGAGCACGGCGGCCGCGTCCTTGGGATAGCCGGCGCCCGTGCCTTCGTTGATCGCGCGAATCATCAGCTCGTCGAGCATCTCGAGGGCGGCCGGCACGATGCCCGCCGCGATGATCGCCGAGACCGCTTCCGAGGCGTCCTCGATCGACGTGAACGAGGCAAGGATGGTCTTCACCGCCTCGGCCGCGTGGAGGAGCCGGACCGTGACCGCGGTGACGATCCCGAACGTGCCCTCCGAGCCGACCGCCGCGCCCACGAGGTCGTAGCCCGGGCGCTCGATCGCCGTGCCGCCCAGGCGCACGAGCTCGCCGGCTCCCGTCACCAGCTCGAGCCCGAGGACGTGGTTGGTCGTGATCCCGTACTTGAGACAGTGCGGGCCCCCGGCGTTGGTCGCGACGTTGCCCCCGATCGATGACACCATCTGGCTCGACGGGTCTGGCGCGAAGAAATATCCCTGACTTGCGACTGCTCGGGTGAGAAAGAGGTTGATCAGTCCCGGCTCGACGGTCGCGCAGCGATTCGGAAGGTCGATGGCGAGAATACGGTCCATCCGGTTCGTCCCGATCATGACGCCGCCGAGGGGCGCCATGGCTCCGCCGATCAATCCCGTCCCGGAGCCGCGGGGCACGATGGAGACCCGTTCGTGCCGGCAGAGGTTCACGATCGCGACGACTTCCTCGGCACGCCGGGGCAGCGCCACGGCGTCCGGCGCGCCCTTGTAGAAGGTGTGCATGTCGCACTCGTAGACGAGCCGGCCCTCGAGTGACTGGACGAGGCCGTCGGCGCCGACGATGCGCTCGAGTGCGGCGAGGAAGGCGTGGCTCAGGGGCATGGTGCCGGGCGCCCCTCGAGTCGCGCTACGAGATCTTCCAGGTGTCTCCCGAGGTCAGAAGCTTGGCGATGTCGCCCGGCCCGCGCTCCGAGATGGCCTTCTGCTCCTGCTGGAGGATGAGGTCCTCGTAGACCGGCGCGTCGACCGCCGCGAGCACGCCGACCGGAATCGGGAAGTCCGGGGCGAAGAGGTCGGCGATGAGCTTCGCGGCGTTCACGTTCGTCTCGTCGTGGACCCAGAGAGCGCTTTCGGGCACGTCCTTGGCGCGGACGACCTTCGGGGTCACGCCCTGCATGATCAGCGCGCGCCGGTCGTCCGGCGGCCCGAAGAGCAAGGGCTTGCCGTGCTCGAGCCGGAGCTCGTGCTGGACCTTCGACTCACGGTCGTAGATGACGTTCCACGCCAGGTCGTTGTAGACGTTGCAGTTCTGGAGGATCTCGATGAACCCGGTGCCCTTGTGGGCGGCCGCCCGCTTCAGCATCTCGTCCATGTGCGGGATGTTCCGGTCGACGGTCCGGGCCACGAAGGTCGCGCCGCAGCCGAGCGCGAACGAGAGAGGATTGACCGGACGATCGACCGAGCCCACCGGCGTCGACTTCGTCACCTTGCCGAGCTCGCTCGTCGGCGAGTACTGCCCCTTCGTCAGCCCGTAGATCCGATTGTTGAAGAGGAGGATCGTGAGGTTCACGTTGCGGCGCAGGACGTGGAGCATGTGGTTGCCGCCGATCGAGAGCCCGTCGCCGTCGCCGGTGACCACGAAGATCTTCAGCTCCGGCCGCGCCACGCGGAGCCCGGTCGCGATCGCCGGCGCCCGACCATGGATCGTGTGGAAGCCGTAGGTGTTCATGTAGTACGGGAAGCGGCTGGAGCAGCCGATCCCGGAGATGAAGACGATGTCTTCCTTGGGAATGCCCAGGTCGGGCATCGTCTTCTGAACCGCGGACAGGATGGCGTAGTCCCCGCAGCCCGGGCACCACCGTACGTCCTGGTCGGACTCGAAGTCCTTCTTCGTGTACTTCGGCGCTTCCTTGGCTTCGCTCGGACTCATGGCTTGCTCCCGAGAAGCTGGTTGATGGCCTCGTAGATCTCGTCGGACGCCAGCGGAAGGCCGCGTACGCGGTTGAAGCCGACGGCGTCGACGAGATACTCGGCGCGCAGCACCCGTACCAGCTGCCCGCTGTTGATCTCGGGGACCAGCACCTTGCGGTACTCGCGCAGGATATGGCCGAGATCCGGCGGAAGCGGATTCAGGTGACGCAGGTGGATCGAGGCGACCGACTTGCCGGCCGTCTGGGCCTGCTCGACCGCCGCGGTGATCGCTCCGTAGGTGCCGCCCCAGCCGACGACGAGCAGGTCGCCGGTCGCCGGGCCGTTGATCGACGTCGGCGGGATCTCCTGGGCCACGCGCCGCACCTTCTCGGCGCGCATACGCACCATGTGGTCGTGGTTCTCCGGGTCGTAGGAGATGTTGCCGGTGACGTCCTGCTTCTCGATCCCTCCGATCCGGTGCTCGAGACCGGGCGTGCCGGGCCGCACCCACGGGCGGGCCAGCGTGGCCGGGTCGCGGAGGTACGGGAAGAACCCCTCCCGCTCCGTCCGGAACTGGATCTCGATCGGCGGAAGCGTCATTGCGTCGGGGATGAGCCACGGCTCCGAGCCGTTGGCCAGGAATCCGTCGCTGAGCACGATCACCGGCAGCATGTACTTGGCGGCCAGCCGCACCGCCTCGTAGGCGATGTAGAAGCAGTCGCCCGGGGTGGCCGGCGCGAGGACCACGACCGGCGCCTCGCTGTTGCGGCCGTACAGCGCCTGCATCAGGTCGGCCTGCTCGGTCTTGGTGGGCATGCCGGTCGAGGGGCCGGCCCGCTGGATGTTCAGGACGACGAGTGGCAGCTCGGCCGTCACGGCCAGGCCGATGCCCTCGCCCTTGAGGGCGATTCCGGGACCGCTCGAGGCGGTGACGCCGATGGCGCCGCCAAACGAGGCGCCGATGGCCGCGGTGACGGCCGCGATCTCGTCCTCGGCCTGGATCGTCCGGACGCGGAAGCGCTTGTGCAGCGCCAGCTCGTGCAGGATGTCGCTGGCCGGCGTGATCGGGTACGCGCCGTAGACGATGGGAAGCTTGGAGCGCTGAGCGGCGGCGAGAAGGCCCCACGCCAGGGCGCGGTTCCCCGTCATGGCGCGGTAGAGCCCGGGCGCCATCTCCGCCGCTTCGATCGCGTAGTGCTCGCTGAAGATCTCCGCCGTCTCTCCGTAGGCGTGGCCCGCCTTGAGCACGCGCGTGTTGGCCTCGGCGATGTCCTTGTTCTTGGCGAACCGCTTCTGGATCCAGTCGAGAGTCGGCTCGAGCGGGCGCGTGTAGATCCACGAAACCAGGCCCAGCGCGAAGAAGTTCTTGGTCCGGTCCTTCTCCTTCGTGTTGAGCGGCAGGTCCTTGATGGCCTCGAGCGTGAGGCCCGTCATGTCGACCTTGTGCAGCCGATAGCGCTCGGCGAGCGTCGGGTCGTCGAGCGGATTCGCCGCGTAGCCGGCCTTGTCCAGGTTCCGCTTGTCGAAGGCCTGGGTGTTGACGATCAAGAGACCGCCCGTCTTGAGGTCGCGCAGATGAACCTTGAGAGCGGCCGGGTTCATCGCGACCAGGCAGTCCAGTCGATCGCCCGGCGTGTACACACGCTGGCTGCCGAACTGGAGCTGGAAGCTCGACACGCCGAAGAGCGTGCCGGCCGGTGCGCGGATCTCCGCGGGAAAGTTGGGCAGCGTGGCGAGGTCGTTCCCGGCCCACGCCGACTCGGTCGTGAATTGCTCACCCGTGAGCTGCATGCCGTCGCCGGAGTCGCCGGCGAACCGAATCACCGCACGATCGAGCGCCTTTCGCGACTTCACAGCGCCGGTGGCGGGAGTCGCTATCTGAGCCATCTCGTCCTGTCTCCTCGCTCGGCTCGCGCAGTCATCCCCCGCGAACCCGGTACGGGAAAATCGCTACAGAGGCTGCCCGCCGGCGGCCGTGGGCCGCAAATCGGTGGACCAAAGGTCATTTTATCCAACGCGCCGGGCGCGGGCAACATTCCGACGGCCTGGTCTGTCCACCCGACCCGACGCAGCCCGCCCGGCCCGGGCATGTCAGCCCGCGTCCACGTCCTGGGGGCGCTTGATGGCGTCGCCGGGGCGCAGGTTCAGCACCGCCTCGGGGAACAAGTTGGCGAGCCACCGGACGACGTCGCTCACGGTGACGATGCCGATCGGCCGGCCTTCGGGGTCGACGAGCGGGATCGTCCGGTACCCGGCAACGCTCATGCAGTGCACGGCGTACGCGACACGGTCGCGCGCCGTCAGCGCCTCGGGGTTGCGAGTCATCACGGCCGCCAGCGGCGTTCGACGCGCGTCCAGATCCTTGCCGACCACGCGCGTGAGGACGTCCCGCTCGGTGAAGATACCGGTGAGCCTTCCCGCGCCGTCAGTGACGAGGACGCCCGCCTGACGTCGGGCCAGCATCGTCTGGACCGCTTCGTGGACCGTGGCCGTGTCGGAGAGGCAGATCGGCTCGGCGGGCGACAGGACCGCGATGATGTCGGTGGCCAGCGCGCGGCCGGCCTCGCCGAGGACTTCGGGGCCGTTGAGGTCGTCGTCGATCGTGGCCGAGTACTCGTCCTCGAACTCACCACCCATGACTTCCCTCCCCCGCCCCGATCCTAACCCTTTGGCCGGGGCCCGGCAACGGCGCGGCCGGCCCGGTCACGAGCGCGCCGCGACGCGAGCCGGCTCCTCGTTGGCGTCCTTGAGGAGCTGGATGAACCGGCTCACCGTCGGCGTGAGCGGCTTCTGGCGACGGTGAATCAGCCCCACCGGGCGCACGAGGTCCGTGATGGTGAGCGGGACGACGGCGAGCGTGCGGATCGAGGCCTCGTTCTGCACCGTGTGGCGCGGGAGGATCGAAACCCCGGCCGCGATGATGATGGCCTGTTTGATCGTCTCGATGTTGTCGAACTCCATCACGGTGTTGACCCTGACGTTGTGCTGGCGGAGCGCGCGGTCGATCGCCTTGCGAATGGTCAGCCCGGCGTCGAACGCGACGAACGTCTCGCCGTTGAGGTCGGCGGGCGTGACGACGCGGCGCCGCGCCAGGCGATGGTTCGGATGGCACACGAAGGCCATCGGCTCCGACCGCAGCGGCACGATGGCCAGCGTCCGGTCGGCCGGCGGATACGACATGATCCCGACGTCCGCCTCGCCCTGCACGACGGCCTCGACGACCTTGTGCGGATGCAGGCACTCGAGCTGGACGCGCGCTTCCGGGTAGAGTGACATGAACCGCTGCACGTTCCGGCTCACGTCGTGCAGGCCGACGGAATAGATCGCGGCCACCCGAACCGTGCCGTCCACGCGCGCCTTCACCGCCGCGATCTCGGTCTTCGCCTTTTCCCACGACGCGAGCAGCCCACGGCAGGCCTCGTAGAACGCCTGACCCTCGGGAGTCACGACGAACGGGCGCTTGGTCCGGTCCAGGAGGGCGACGCCCAGCTCCCCCTCGAGCTGCTGCATCGCCTGGCTCGCCGCCGACTGGGACACGACGTTTTGCGCGGCGCCGCGGGAGAACGAGCGGTGCCGGACCACGTCGCAGTACAGGCGGAGGGTCTCCAGGTGCACGGGCCAATTATAAGCGAATCTGATACTTATCATCCGACTTTTTGGGGATGACTAATAGTGTAAATGCCGGTACTATCGTGCAACTGTTTTCACAAAAGGGATGGCGCACATGACTGAAATCCTGCACCGAGGGAGCGAGCCCGGTCCCCCGCCCGCGCAGGGCCTGTACGACCCGCGGTGCGAGCACGACGCCTGCGGCGTCGGCTTCGTCGTGGACATCAAGGGCCGACGCTCGCACACGATCGTGCGCCAGGCGCTGCAGGTTCTCATCAATCTGCTCCACCGGGGCGCGTGCGGGTGCGAGGCGAATACCGGCGATGGCGCCGGCATCCTGCTCCAGGTGCCCGACAAGTTCCTCCGGCGCGAGTGCGGCCGGCTGGGCATCGCCCTGCCGCCGGCCCGCGAATACGGCTGCGGGATGGCGTTCCTGCCGCGGGATCCCGAGCAGCGTGACCGCGTCCGCGCCCTCCTGCACTCGATCGTCGACGAGGAGGGCCAGCACCTGCTCGGCTGGCGCGAGGTTCCCACCGACGACCATCTCGTCGGGGCCAGCGCGCTCTCGGTCGAGCCGTACATCACCCAGGTGCTCATCGGTCGGGGCGAGTCCGTCCGAGATCACACTCATTTCGAGCGCAAGCTCTACGTGATCCGCAAGCTCTTCGAGAAGGCGGTGGTCGCCCTCGATATTCCGGAAAAGACCTTCGCCTACATGCCGAGCCTCAGCTCGAACACGCTCATCTACAAGGGCATGCTGAGCGCCGACCAGATCGAGTCGATGTACCCCGACCTCACCGACCCCGACGTGGAGTCGGCGCTCGCGCTCGTGCACCAGCGCTTCAGCACGAACACGTTCCCGTCCTGGCCGCTCGCGCACCCGTACCGGTACGTCGCGCACAACGGCGAGATCAACACGCTGCGCGGCAACATCAACTGGATGCGGGCCCGGGAGGCGCTCTGCCGGTCCGCGGCCCTCGGCGACGACCTCAAGAAGGTGCTGCCGGTCACCCGCGACGGGCTGTCGGACTCGGCGACCTTCGACAACGTGCTCGAGTTCCTGGTGATGAACGGCCGGTCGCTGCCGCACGCGATCCTCATGATGATCCCGGAGCCGTGGCAGAACCACGAGTCGATGAGCCCGGAGCGGCGGGCCTTCTACGAATATCACGCCTCCTTGATGGAGCCGTGGGACGGCCCCGCCTCGATCGCGTTCACCGACGGCACCGTGATCGGCGCCGTGCTCGACCGCAACGGGCTGCGCCCCTCGCGCTACTACGTCACCCGGGACGACATGGTCATCATGGCGTCCGAGGTCGGCGTGCTGGACATCCCCGACGAGAACGTCCTCGTGAAGGAGCGCCTGCATCCCGGACGTATCTTCCTGGTCGACACTGCCCAGGGCCGCATCATCGACGACGAGGAGATCAAGGCCCAGCTCGCCGCCGAGCACCCCTACGCCGACTGGCTGCGCGACAACCTCGTGCATCTCGAGGACCTGGCCCCGCACCCGGTGTCCGCGCCCGACCGCGCGACCGTCCTGACGCGGCAGATCGCGTTCGGCTACACGCACGAGGACCTGAGAATCCTCATGCTGCCCATGGCCAAGAACGGCGAGGAGCCGGTGGGCTCGATGGGCACCGACACGGCGCTGGCCGTTCTCTCCGATCGTCCGCGGCCGCTCTACGACTACTTCAAGCAGCTCTTCGCCCAGGTGACGAACCCGCCGCTCGATCAGATTCGCGAGGAGCTGGTGACCTCGATGGAGTCCACGGTCGGCCCGGAGCGCAACCTCCTGGTGCCCGAGCCGCAATCGTGCCGGCAGATCGTGCTGAAGGATCCGGTGATCACGAACGAGGAGCTGGCCAAGCTCGCCCACGTTGCCGAGCGCGGCTTCCGGTCCATCACGCTGCCGATGCTCTTCCCGATCGCCGCCGGCGCCGCCGGGCTGGAGCGCGCGCTCGAGGATCTCCAGCGCCGGGCCAGCGCGGCGATCGCCGAGGGCTACAACGTCATCATCCTCTCGGATCGTGGCATCGACCGCCGGACGGCGGCGATTCCGAGTCTCCTGGCGACGGCCTCGGTTCACCATCATCTGGTCCGGCGCGGAGAGCGCACGCGCTGCGGCCTCGTCGTGGAGACGGGCGACGCGCGCGAGGTGCACCACCTCTGCCTGCTGATCGGCTACGGCGCGGGCGCCGTGAACCCGTGGGTCGCCTTCGAGACGCTCGACGACATGATCCGCGAGGGCCTCTTGACCGACACCGACCGGACGAAGGCGGTGAAGAATTACATCAAGGCCCTCGACAAGGGCATCCTCAAGGTCATGGCCAAGATGGGGATCTCGACGCTCCAGAGCTACACGGGCGCCCAGATCTTCGAGGCGATCGGGCTGAACGGCGACCTGGTACACCGCTACTTCACCGGCACGGTGTCGCGGGTCTCCGGCGTCGGGCTCGACGTGATCGCCGACGAGGTGCAGCGCCGTCACGAGCGCGCGTTCCCGGAGCGGCCGCGGAGCGCCGAGCTGGACTGGGGCGGCGAGTATCAGTGGCGGCGCGACGGCGAGCATCACATGGTCAACCCCGACATGATCGCCAAGCTCCAGCACGCGACGCGCGCCGGGAGCTTCACGCTCTTCAAGGACTTCACGCGCCTGTGCGACGACCAGAGCAAGCGGCTGGCGACGCTGCGCGGCCTCATCGCGCTCCGCCCGGCGCCGACGCCCATCCCCCTGGAAGAAGTCGAGGCGATCGAGTCGATCATGAAGCGGTTTGCCACCGGCGCGATGTCCTACGGCTCGATCAGCCAGGAGGCGCACGAGACCCTGGCGATCGCCATGAACCGGATCGGCGCGCGCTCGAACACCGGCGAGGGCGGGGAGGACGCGGCCCGCTACAAGCCGGACCCCAACGGGGACTGGAGGCGGAGCGCCGTCAAGCAGGTCGCTTCCGGCCGCTTCGGCGTGACCAGCGAGTACCTGGTCAATGCGACGGACCTCCAGATCAAGATGGCCCAGGGCGCCAAGCCGGGCGAGGGTGGGCAGCTCCCCGGTCCCAAGGTCTATCCCTGGATCGCCAAGGTGCGCTTCGCGACGCCGGGCGTGCAGCTCATCTCGCCGCCGCCCCACCACGACATCTACTCGATCGAGGACATCAAGCAGCTCATCCACGATCTCAAGAACGCGAATCCCGACGCGCGCGTGCACGTGAAGCTCGTCGCCGAGATCGGCGTGGGCACCGTCGCGGCGGGGGTGGCGAAGGCCTTCTCCGACGTGGTGCTGATCTCCGGGCACGACGGCGGTACCGGCGCCTCGCCCCTCACCTCGATCAAGCACGGAGGGGTGCCATGGGAGCTCGGCCTGGCCGAGACGCAGCAGGTGCTCGTGCTCAACAAGCTGCGCGACCGCATCGTCGTGCAGGTCGACGGCCAGATGAAGACCGGTCGCGACGTGGTCATCGCCGCGCTGCTCGGCGGTGAGGAGTACGGGTTCTCGACGGCGCCGCTGGTGGTGCTGGGCTGCATCATGATGCGCGTCTGCCATCTCAACACCTGCCCGGTCGGCATCGCCACGCAGGACCCGGAGCTCCGCAAGCGCTTCGCCGGCCAGGCGGACTACGTCGTGAATTTCTTCCGGTTCCTCGCGCAGGAAGTCCGGGAGCACATGGCCCAGCTCGGGTTCCGGACCATGGACGAGATGATCGGGCGCGTGGACCGGCTCGACTTCAAGCCGGCCCTCGATCACTGGAAGGCGCGGGGGCTCGATCTCTCCGCGATCCTGTATCAGCCGGACATGCCGCCCGAGGTCGCCCGCCGCCGGGTGCGCTCTCAAGATCATTCGCTCGAGAAGTCGCTCGACTACACGACGATCATCCCGGCGTGCCGGGAGGCCATCGAGCACCGCAAGCCGGTCTCGCTCCGGTTGCCCATCCGCAACGTCAATCGCACCGTGGGGACCATGCTCGGCTCGCGCATCACGAAGAAATGGGGCGGTGAGGGGCTCCCCGACGACACGATCCAGATCCATTTCACCGGATCGGCCGGGCAGAGCTTCGGCGCCTTCGTCCCGCGGGGCGTCACCTTCACCCTCGAGGGCGACGCGAACGACTACTGGGGCAAGGGGCTCTCGGGCGGCGCCCTCATCGTCTTCCCGCCGCGCCGCAGCACGTTCGTCGCCGAGGAGAACATCATCATCGGCAACGTCGCCCTGTACGGGGCGACCAGCGGCGAGGCGTTCGTTCGCGGCGTGGCCGGCGAGCGGTTCTGCGTGCGCAACAGCGGAGTCCACGCGGTCGTCGAGGGCGTCGGCGACCACGCCTGCGAGTACATGACGGGCGGCCGAGTCGTCGTGCTCGGCCGCACCGGGCGGAACTTCGCGGCCGGCATGTCCGGCGGCATCGCGTACGTGTTCGACATCGACGGCGATTTCCGGCGGCGCTGCAACCTCGGCATGGTGGACGTCGAGCGGCTCGACCAGCCCGACGAGATCGGCCTCGTGCGCGACCTGATCCGGCGGCATATCGAGCTCACCGGCTCGACCTGCGCCGCCGGCATCTTGCGAGACTGGGTCGACGTGCAGCCACGCTTCGTCAGAATCATGCCGCGCGACTACAAGCGGGTGCTCCTGGCCGAGGCGCGGGCGCGCGCCGAGGGGCGCCAGCCGACCTTCGCCGAGCTGGTCGGGCCCAGTGGGTAAAGTCACCGGCTTCCTCGAGATCAAGCGGAAGAAGCCGCCGGCGCGTCCCGTCGCCGAGCGGCTCCGGGACTGGCGCGAGTACTACCTGCCCTACCCGGTCGATGACCTGACGAAGCAGGCCGCGCGGTGCATGGACTGCGGCATTCCGTTCTGTCACCAGGGCTGTCCGCTGGGAAACATCATCCCGGACTGGAACGACCTGGTCTACAAGAACCACTGGCGCGAGGCGCTCGATCGCCTGCACGCGACGAACAACTTCCCGGAGTGGACCGGACGTCTCTGCCCGGCGCCGTGCGAGGGGGCGTGCGTGCTCGGGATCAACGACGACCCGGTGACCATCAAGGGCGTCGAGCTGGCGATCGTCGAGCGCGCGT
>QHSM01000009.1 GCA_003221595.1 Candidatus Rokuibacteriota bacterium
AGAGGCCGCGAAGAGCGGCGCGATCGCGTCCCGGTGCATCATGACGAACGGGGCCGCAATCACGGCGGCGGCCAGGAGCGCGCCGCCGACGCCGACCGCCCAGCGCGTCCAGCCGAACGGCTCCCGGCCGACGACGATGCGCTCGAGCTGGAGCGCGGCCAGGTAGGTCAGCGGGAAGTAGCACAGGCTCGAGTAGTGGACGACCTTGGTCTGCACCAGGGAAAAGGCGACCAGCACGACCCAGAAGAGAATCAGCATCCAGCGGCGGAAGTCGCGCTGCCGCGCGTCGCCGCCGGGCGGCTCGAGCATCTCCTGGACGGCGAAGACGGACGCGGGGAAGCAGCCGAGCAGCAAGACCACGACGTGGTAGCCGATGAACCCGGTGTGGACGGTCTTCTCACCGGCGAGGAGCTTCACGTGCCGCCGCACCATCTCGAGCATGAAGTCGGGTCCGTTGCGGACGAGATCGACGGCCACCCAGGGCAGGATCGTGGCCGCCGCCGCGGCGACGACGATCAGCAGGTGGCGCGGGGCGATCGGGAAGCGGAACCGTCGTGACGCCCAGTACACGGCCGCACAGACCCCGGGGATCAGAACGCCGACCGGGCCCTTCGTCAGCGTGGCGAGGCCGAGGAAGAGCCCGCCGAGGGCGGCGTGCGACGACGAGGGCTCGCGCGCGCAGCGGATGAGCGAACCGAGCCCGAGGAAGATGAACAGGTTGAACCACGGATCGATGATCCCGCTGCGGAAATAGACGTGGGGCAGGAGGGATCCCACGTAGGCGAGCACCCACAAGAGACCGAAGGCCCGGCCCCGGACTCCCGCGCCGATCCGGTACAGCGCGACCAGCGTGAGCGCGCCGCAGAGCGCGTTCGGCAATCGCGCGGCGAACTCACCGACGCCGAAGAGGGTCATGCTGACGGCCTGAAGCCACATGAAGAGCGGCGGTTTCTCGTAGAAGGGGCGAAAGCCGACGCTCGGCTGCGACCACTGACCGGTGACGAGCATCTCGCGCGCGATCTCCGCGAAGTTGATCTCGTCCCGGTCGAACAGGTGCACGGAGCCGAGGCCCGGCACGAACAGGAGGGCGGCGGCGATCGCGATCCACATGCCGGCGTATCGGGCCACGAGCGCGGCGCTGCGCCGGAGTGGAAAGGGGCCGCCCGACACGCGGCAATGGTAACATCGGCCGGCCGTGCCACATCGAGCGCTCGCCTGCGTCCTGGCGCTGGTTCTCGTCGGCGCCGCCGGGTGTTTCTATCCGGGCGCGGAGGTACCGTACGTCTGGACGCCGCACGAGGTGGTGGCGGAGATGCTACGCCTGGCCGTCGTCGGGCCGGGCGACGTCGTCTACGATCTGGGCTCGGGCGACGGCCGCGTGGTGATCGCGGCGGCGCGCGACTTCGGCGCGAGGGGCGTCGGCGTCGAGATCGATCCGAAGCTGGTGGCCGAGAGCACGGAGTCGGCCCGCCGGGCGGGCGTCGCCGATCGCGTGACGTTCCGGGCGGGGGACCTGTTCCAGACCGATCTCACCGAGGCCACCGTGGTGACCCTGTACCTGTCGACCGAGCTGAACCTTCGCCTCCGGCCGAAGATTCTCCGCGAGCTGAGGCCCGGCGCGCGGATCGTCTCGCACGACTTCGACATGGGCGACTGGGCGCCGGCCCGAACGGTCCGCGTCCACGTCCAGGAGCGCGGCTCGCAGCTCCGCCTCTGGATCGTTCCGCGTCAGTCGTAGACCCGCTCGATCCGGGTCCCCACGCGGCAGACGATCTCCCAGGGGATCGATCCGATCGTCTCGGCCATCTCCCGCGCGTCGATCGCGTCACGACCCTGGCGGCCGATGAAGACGACCTCGTCGCCGGGCGAAACGTCCATGCCCGTCACGTCCACCATGAGCATGTCCATGCACACCGATCCCACGATCGGGGCGCGGCGGCCGCGGATCAGGACCACGCCGCGTCCGGCCAGCCGGAGGTCGAGACCGTCGGCGTAGCCCGCCGGCACGATGGCGATGGTGGTCGGCCGCGCGGCGGCAAAGCGCGCGCCGTAGCCGGTGATCTCGCCGGCGCGCAGGCCCTTCACCGCGGTGACGCGGCTGGCGAGCGTCATGACCGGCGTGAGGCCGATCGTCGACGTGAGCGGCGGCGGTACGATGCCGTAGAGCAAAAGCCCCGGCCGCACGCGATCGAACCAGACCCGGGGGTCGCGCACGACGGCGGCGCTGTTGGCGGCGTGCCGGTACCGCGGGCGCGCGCCCAGCGCGGGCAGATCGGCGAGCACGCGCTCGAAACGGAGGCGCTGCTCGTCGAACAGAGTCGACGCGGGATCGTCGGCGGTCGCGAAGTGCGTGAACACCGCGTCGAGCTCGAGATGCTCGCTCCCGAGCACCTCGGGCAGCGTGCGGCGCAGGTTGTCGAAGCGGAACCCGAGGCGGTTCATCCCGGTGTCGATCTTCAGGTGATAGCGGAGCCGCTGCCGGTGGCGCGCCGCCGCCGCGGCCACGGCTCGGGCCGCCCCCGGCGACGAGATCGTCGGCGTGAGGCGGCAGTCGAAGACGCCGTCGAGATCGCTGACGCTCAGCGCGCCGAACACCAGGATCTCGGCGCGGACGCCGGCGGCCCGCAGCGCGGCGCCCTCCTCGATGTCGGCGCACGCGAGCAGGTCTGCTCCCGCATCCTCGAGCGCCCGCGCCACCTGCGCCGCGCCATGACCGT
>QHSM01000010.1 GCA_003221595.1 Candidatus Rokuibacteriota bacterium
CGGATGGATCGTGCGGCGCCCGAAGCGCCGGCGCCGGGTCATCTGCGGCGCCGTGGCGCCGAGCCGCGAGCCGTGGCGCCGGTGAGCTCGCGAGTCTCCGGCGCGGCCGGGTCCAGCGCGGCCGCCGACGGAACCACGCACATCGCCGCGATCGATCGCGAGGGCAACATGATCTGTCTGACGCCGAGCGGCGGCGTGTTCCGGAAGTCGGCCTTCGCGCCCGAGCTGGGTTGCACGCTCAGCACGCGGAGCGAGATGTTCGTCCTCGAGGACGGTCATCCCAACGCGCTCGTCCCGGGCAAGCGGCCGCGCACGACCCTCATCAACTATCTGATCTGCGAGAACGGCGTGCCGACGACGACCGTCGGCTGCCCCGGCGGCGACGATCAGGCGCAGGCCGACCTGCAGCTCGTCCTGAATCTCCTGGTCTTCGGGATGAATCCGCAGCAGGCCGTCGAGGCGCCGCGCTTCTCGACGCAGACACTCGTCAACTCGTTCTATCCGCGAGTCTACAAGCCTGGTCAGCTCAACGTCGAGCCGGGCATCGCCGAGAGCACGCGGGCCGAGCTCCGTGCCCTCGGTCACGCCGTGTCGGAGATCGGCGCCTGTGGCATCGGCGCGGTGGTGACGCGTCGCGATCCGGAGAGCGGCGCGCTCTCGGCCGGGGCCGACCCCCGGCGTCCGACGTACGCCCTCGCCTGGTAGATGAGCAGCACGGCGGCGCGCCCTCCGTTTCGCGCCGATCACGTGGGGAGCCTGCTGCGGCCGCCCGAGCTGCGCGAGGCTCGGGCCCGCGCGGCCCGCGGCGAGATCGATCGATCCGCGCTGCGCGCCGTGGAAGACACGTCGATCCGGGCGGCGGTGTCGCTGCAGGAATCGGTCGGTCTCTCGTCGATCACCGACGGCGAGTTCCGGCGCGACTGGTGGCACATCGATTTCCTGCGCGGCTTCGACGGCGTCGAGACGTCCACGCAGAGCTTCGGCGTGAAGTTCGAGGGCGCCGACGAGCAGCCGCCGCTCATGAAGGTCACCGGGAAGATCCGGCGGACCCGGCCGAGCATGCTCGACCACTTCACGTTCTTGAAGTCGGCCACGACGCGCACGGCGAAGTTCTGTCTGCCGTCGCCGGTCATGCTCCACGCGCGGGGTGACCGGCCCTCGCTGCGGGCGACCTATCCGGACCTCGGCGAGTTCTGGGCGGATCTGACGGCCGCGTACCGGGAGGAGATCGGTGCCTTGTGCCGGGCCGGCTGCACCTATCTTCAGATCGACGACACCACCGTCGCCATGATGTGCGACCCCAGGGTGCGGGCGCAGGTCCGGACGCTGGGCGACGATCCGGAGCGGGTGCCCGGGATGTACGCGGACGCGGTCAACGCCGTCCTGCGCGACGTCCCGCCGGAGGTCACCGTCGCCGTCCACACCTGCCGGGGAAACTTCAAGAGCACCTGGATGGCGAGCGGCGGCTACGACCCGGTCGCCGAGACCGTGTTCACGCAGCTGAACGTGAGGGCATTCTTTCTCGAGTACGACACCGATCGCGCCGGCGGCTTCGAGCCGCTGCGGTTCGTGCCGAAGGGCAAGATGGTTGTGCTCGGGCTCATCAGCTCGAAGGTCCCCGGGCTCGAGAAGAAGGACGACCTCAAGCGCCGCATCGACGCGGCCGCCCGCTACGTGCCGCTCGAGAATCTCTGCCTCAGCCCCCAGTGCGGCTTCTCCAGCACGCACCACGGCAACACGATCACGATCGACGACCAGAAGCGAAAGCTCGCCCTCGCGCTCGAAGTCGCCCGCGACGTCTGGGGCGCTGTCTAGCTCGGGTCCGGGCTAGCGAAAGGCCGGGAGAACCTCGCGGGCGAACCGCTCCATCGAGCGCATGACGCGGGCATGCTCGAGATCACCGAACCAGAAGCTGCAGTTGAAGTGCGTGATGCCGACGAGCTCCTCGACCCGCTTGATCTGACGGATGCACGTGTCCGGCGTCCCGATGATCAGGAAGCGGTCGAGCAGATCGTCGGTGTCGGGCTCCTTCGGCGCCGGCACCGGGATGGCGCGGCCCCGCTCCACGCGCTCGTACCGGTTGCGCAGCGAGAGCGTCACGCGCATGTTCCAGCGCGCCTCCTCGGCGGCCGCCCGCGCGTCGGCCTGGCTCTCGGCCACGTAGACCGCGCGCTGCACGCCGATCCGGAGCGGATGCGGCGGCTTGTTCTCGGCCACCAGCCGGTCGAAGAGCCGGCGGAACTCCGCCATGCGCTCGATCGGCACCCCGAAGCCGCCGGTGAGCAGGTTGAAGCCGCGGCGCACGGCTGCCTCCACCGACTCCGGGCTCTGCGCCGTGATCCAGATGGGCGGGTGGGGCTGCTGGAGCGGCTGCGGGAAGACCGACGTCTCCGGGATCTTGAAGAGCTTGCCGTCGTAGGTGAAGGGCCGGCCCGCGAAGGCCTTCAGGAGGATGTCGATCGATTCCTCCCAGCGGGCCCGGCCGCTCTCCAGCTCGAGGCCGAAGCGCTCGAACTCGTAGGGCTGGTAGCCGCGCCCGAGCCCGATGTCGAGACGCCCGCCGGCCAGCAGATCGAGCGTCGCGATCTCCTCGGCGATGACCAGGGGATGGTGAAGCGGCACCACGATGACGGCGGTCCCCACCCGGATCCGCGTCGTCTTCGCGGCGATGTAGGTCGCGAGCTGCACCGGGCGCGAGAGATATCCGTATGTGGAGAAGTGGTGCTCGGCGAGCCAGACGTTGCCGAAGCCCAGGCTCTCCGCGGCCTGGGCGATCTCGAGGCCGCGCGCGTAGATCTCTTGCGAGGAGCGCGCCGACGGCGACTGCATCAAGAGGAACGTTCCGAAATTGATGGTCATCGGCTTCGTCGACCTTCGCTACCGTCTGGTCCGATACCAGGGATGGGGCTGGCCCGGCGTCCGGACGCGCAGGGTGTAGATCGAGGTGCGCGCGGTGAGGAACAGCGTCCTCATATCCGGGCCGCCGAAGGCGAGATTGGCCGGCACCTCCGGCGTGCGGATGATGCCGAGGCGCCGGCCGTCGGGCGCGAAGACCCAGGTGCCGCCCGGACCGGTGCAGAAGACACGGCCCTCGACGTCGACCTTCATGCCGTCGGGCACGCCGTCGGTCTCGTCGGACGACATGTCGGCGAAGATGCGCCGGCGCACGAGCGCGCCGGCCGCGTCGAGCTCGAGTGCCAGGATGTACTGCGTCCAGCGCGTGTTGGCCACGTACAGCACGCGCTCGTCCGGCGAGAAGGCGAGCCCGTTGGGATACTCGCAGTCCGCCACCAGCGAGGTCTTCCCGTCCGGCGCGATGCGATAGACGCCCGCGGACGGCAGCTCGCGCTCGGCGAGCGGCACGCGCAGGCCCGGGTCGGTGAAGTAGATGCTCCCGTCGGACTTGCAGACGACGTCGTTGGGGCGATTGAGTCGCTTGCCCTCGAAGCGGTCCATCAGGACCTCGCTCTGGCCCCCGGTGGACCACCGCGTGACGCGCCGGTTACCGCCCTCGCAGATGACCAGGCGGCCCTGCAGGTCGAACGTGGTGCCGTTGCCCTCGCCGGTGTTCGCCCGCACGAGCTCGGGCTCCTTGCCCGGCGTCAGCCGGTGCAGGTGGCTCCGGCGGATGTCGACGAAATAGTAGAAGCCGTCGGGATGCCACAGCGGGCCCTCGGTGAAGACGAATCCGGTGGCCGCCCGCTCCGTCACCCCAGCCGCGGCGCAGCGCCTCCTCGAGCTGCTGCTCGGCGATCGCCGCGATCATCATGGGCACGTGGTACTCGCGACCGAGCTCGGTGGCGAGCCCGACGTCCTTGCGCAGGAGCTTCAGCGCGAAGTTCACGTCGTCGTACGCGCCGGGGAACACCGTGTTGGGGATCATGTCCTTGAGCACCCGCATCTGACCGAACGAGCTCTTGGACAGGGCGTCGAGCAGCACCTCGGGCGCCACGCCGGCCTTCACCCCGAGCGTCATGCCCTCGGCGATGGCCATGCGCGAGCACGCCGACACCATGTTGTGCACGAGCTTCGCGACGGTGCCGCACCCGA
>QHSM01000011.1 GCA_003221595.1 Candidatus Rokuibacteriota bacterium
CTCCGCTTCAAGTGCGAGCTCCGGAGCTCGCGACTGGCGAGCCTCGGCACGCTGGGCGGGATCACCGTGGCGCTGCTCGGGCTCAAGCTCGGCTTCCTGCCGGTGATCCTGACCGTCGGCGCGGCCATCATGAGCGTCGCGCTCATTCGGGAGTGCCTGAACCTCGGCCGGATGCTCCACGATGTGCTGCAGACCGTGGCACGGCAGGCTCGGCTGCACCATGCGCCCGCGCTTCAAGATCCTCCGGCTCGGGCGAAGTGAGCAGGGTCGCCCGCCGCATCCTCCCCTATCTGTCCGCCCACTGGCCGAGGCTCGCATGGGCGCTCGTCCTGGCGCTGTTCATCAGCGCGTGCGAGCTGCTCAAGCCCTGGCCGCTGAAGATCGTCATCGATTCGGTGCTCGGCGGGCAGCCGCTGCCCTGGGACTGGGCCCGCGGATGGTCGTCCTCGGCGGTGCTCCTCGCCGCGTGTCTCGCCATAGTGGCCCTCCACGCCGTCGTCGGCGCCCTGCACGTGCTGAGCAACTACACGACGATCGAGGTCGGTCAGCGCATGGTGAACGACCTGCGCAGCGACCTGTACGCGCACCTGCACCGGCTGTCGCTCGCCTTCCACGGGCGCGCGCGCGTCGGCGACCTGCTCTACCGCGTCACCGCGGACACCCTCGCGCTCCAGTCCCTGACCATGAACTGCCTGTTTCCCGCGGTGACGGCGGCGATGCTGCTGGTCGGAATGAGCGGCGTCATGGTCCGGCTCGACCCGGCGCTGACTCTGCTGGCCCTCGCGGTGTGCCCCGCGCTCTTCGTCGTCATCGCGCGGCTCGACGGCCGCGTCGCCCGGGCGGCGGGCAAGCTCCGGGAGGGCGAGAGCGAGGTCTACGCGGTCGTGCAGCGGGCGATGTCGGCCATGCGCGTGATCCAGGCCTTCACGCGAGAAGACGACGAGCACCGTCGCTTCATGACCGCCAGCCACCGGAGCCTCGCCGACGGCCTGCGGCTCTACACGCTCCAGACCTTCTACGGGGGCATCGTCAACGTCGTGATCGCGCTGGGCACCGCCGCGGTCGTCTGGGTGGGCGCGCGCCACGTCCTCGACGGCTCGCTGAGCGTCGGCTCGCTCGTCGTGTTCGTCTCGTATCTCGCCGCGCTCTACAGCCCCATCAACAGCATGTTCCAGACCTGGGGGCTCGCCCAGAGCTCGACCGTCGGTGTACAGCGCGTCCTCGATCTGCTCGACGTCGAGCGCGAGATCGCGGACGGACGCCGCGATTTCCCCGCGGCCGGCGCGCGGGGTGAGGTCGCGTGGGAAGGCGCCGCCTTCGAGTACACGCGCGGCCACCCGGTCCTGCGCGACGTGAGCCTTCGCGTCGAGCCGGGCCAGACGGTGGCGGTCGTCGGCGCGACAGGCGCCGGCAAGTCGACCTTGCTCAGCCTGCTTCCGCGCTTCTACGACGCGACCGGAGGCCGGATCCTCGTCGACGGCGTGGACGTGCGCGAGTACCGGCTGGCGTCGCTCCGCCGGCAGATCGCCATGGTCCTGCAGCCGCCGCTCGTGCTGCCGTTCAGCGTCCGCGACAACATCGCGTTCGGCCGGCCGGACGCCGGGCTCGATGAGGTCGTGACGGCCGCGCGCCTGGCCCGCATCCACGACACGATCGTGGCGCTGCCGGATGGCTACGACACGGTCGTGGGCGAGCAGGGCGTCACGCTCTCCGAGGGTGAAAAGCAGCGAATCACCATCGCCCGCGCGCTCGTGCGCGACGCGCCGATCCTGATCCTGGACGAGCCGACCTCGGCGCTGGACGCGGAGACCGAGGCCCTGATCCTGCAAGGGCTCGAGCGTCTCGCGGCGGGCCGGACGACCTTCGTCATCGCGCATCGGCTCTCGACCGTCCGGAAGGCCGACCTGATCGTGGTCTTGCGCGACGGCCGGATCGTCGAGCACGGGACCTTCCGGACGCTCGTCGAGCGCCCGGGCGTGTTCCAGGGGCTGTGCCGGATCGCGGGCGGTCTCCGAGCGGAGGATGGCGTTGCGATCCCGTAAGCGGATCCTCGTGCTGCACCTGGCCGGGCGCTATCCGATGGGCGGCATCGGATGGCAGGCCGTCCACTACCTCGTCGGCCTGAGGCGACTCGGCCACGACGTGTTCTACGTGGAGGACGCGGGCGCTCCGCCCTACGACCCGCGGACGCGGAGCGTGGTCGAGGAGTGTGCCTACGGCGTAGAGTTCCTCCGGCGCACGATGGACCGGTTCGATCTCGGCGACCGGTGGGCCTACTGGGACCAAAGCAGCGGCCGATGCCACGGTCTCGACCGCAGGGACCTCCTCGGCCTCTACGGCGAGGCCGACGCGCTGCTGAACCCCGCGAGTTTCTCGACGCGCACACCCATCACGCCACCTACGGCGAGAACCTCGGGCAGCCCGGGTGCCCGATCCCTCTGCCGCGGTACGGCTGGACGGCGACGCGGCCGCCGGTCGTCCTCGACCTGTGGGACTACCGCCCCGATCCGGCCTGCGAGGTGCTCACGACGATTGCGACCCTGAAGAACGTGGGCAAAGACGTGAGCTACGACGGCGAGACGTACTACTGGTCGAAGGACGTCAATTTTCGCCGCTTCGCCGATCTGCCCGGCCGGACGTCCCAGCCGCTCGAGATGGCCCTCGACACGAACGACCCGGCGATCCGCGCGGGTTTCGCCGCCCGCGGCTGGCGGCTGGCCGACGCGTACGAGCATTCGGCCGACCTCGACGCCTACACGGACTACGTGCAACGGTCGCGCGGCGAGCTCACGGTGGCGAAGGACATCTACGCGCGGACGCACAGCGGCTGGTTCAGCGACCGGAGCGTCTGCTATCTGGCCGCCGGCAAGCCGGTCATCACTCAGGACACGGGCTTCACGAAGCTCGTCCCGACCGGCCGCGGGCTCTTCTCGTTCGATTCGCTCGAGGAGGCGACGGCGGCCGTGCAGGAGATGAACCGCGACTACGGCGCCCACTGCCGCGCCGCGCGCGCGCTGGCCGCCGAGTACTTCGGATCGGACGTCGTGCTGCGCGATCTGCTCGCGACCGCCGGACTCTGATGGCTGTGGCGGCAGCGCTTCGCGGCACCGTGGTCGTCCTGGGCTGCGGCTTCGCCGCGAAGTATCGGCTGGGCGGCGGAAATTTCTCGGTCCCCTTGCAATGGATGCAGGGGCTCTGCCGGCTCGGGCTCGACGCGCTCTGGCTCGAGATCATGCCGGCCGGCGCGGACGCCGACGAGGATCGCCGGTGCATCGCGGCCTTCGAGCGCCAGCTCGCCGAGCACGGGCTGGATCGGCGCTACTGTCTGCTCTACCAGCGGGTCCGCGACGAAAGCCACCGGCTGGAGGGCATGGACGCTCGCGGCCGGACCGTGGAGCAGCTGCGAAGCCTCCTGACCCGGCCGAGCATCCTGCTCAACCTGAGCTACTCGGTCCATCCCCCGCTGCTCCTCGAGTTCGAGCGCCGCATCCTGTGCGATCTCGATCCGGCCGAGATCTCGTACTGGATGAACCGGCTGGAGATGGGCCAGTCCTATCACCACGAGTTCTGGACCGTCGGCCTGAATCGCAACGGCCTCGACTGTGCCCTGCCCGAGCCGATCGTGCCCTGGAAGACCTTCTATCCGCTCGTGGACACGGAGCTCTTCACGCCGGCGCCGCGGCCGCCACGGCCGCGGTTCACCACTGTCGGCCAGTGGTACACGCTGCAGCAGGTCGAGGTCGACGGCCGCTGGCCCGACCTCTCGAAGCGGGCCGCGTTCGAACGCTACCTCGGCCTGCCGTCGGCGGCGCCGGCGGCCGAGCTCGAGCTGGCGGTCAGCATCGGCTCCGACGATCCGGATCGCGTGCGTCTCCACCGCCACGGCTGGGCCCTGGCCGAGCCTCACGAGGTGACGCCGACGGCGGCCGCGTATCGCGCGTACATCGCCGGCTCGCTGGCCGAGTTCACGGTGTGCAAGAGCGGCGACGTGCTCCTGAGGACCGGCTGGCTGAGCGACCGCGCCGCGGCAACCTCTCGAGGCAGGCGCGACGGACCGCCGTCGAGGTGCTCGACGCGGCGCGAAATCTCGCGACGATCCTGGCCTAGTACCCCTTCGCCCGGTCGACCGGGTTCAGGAGCGGCGCGCCGTCCGGATAGCGCCGCAGATTCTCCGCGAACAACGTGCAGCAGTCGTCGTCGTAGCGCGCGACGAAGCCGGAGACGTGCGGCGACCCGGATCGAGGCGTTCGTGCTCTCGACCGGCATCCGGTCCTACGGTGGGTACCCCGACATCGACGC
>QHSM01000341.1 GCA_003221595.1 Candidatus Rokuibacteriota bacterium
CCGACACGCAAACCGTGGAGATCAAGGAGCACACGCGCAAGAAGATCGAGTTCAAGCTCCGCCAGATCCAGGAAGGAACGCGCAAGACCATCCAGGGTTCGAAATCCGACGAGGACAAGATCATCAATCCCGGGGAAGTGAACATCCAGGCCCCGACCCTGTAGGCCGATAGCGCGCTTCACCATGAGGGGACAGCACATGCTCAAGCCTACGATTCGGTCGGGCGTCATCGCGCTCGTGGCCTTCCTGCTCGCTGCCTGCAGCGGTGGCTCTCGAGTGGATCTCGAGGTGAAGGCCCGTGTCGACGGGCAGCCGGCGGCCGAGGCGCAGGTCGCGGTGGACGGGCGGCCGCTGGGTGTCACCGACAGCCAGGGCGTCTTCAACAAGGTCCTTCACCGAAAGGCCGGTACCGAGGTGGAGGTTGTCGTCACCAAGGACCTGGCCGGCCATCGCCTCGAGCCCTGGAAGACCGCCTTCGTCGTGCGGCTCCCCAGGAACCTGACCGAGGCGAAATACACCTTCGACGCCGACCTCCGGGCCACGCGCTTGCTGACTCTGGCCGCCACCGACAACGGCGCGCCCGTCGCCGATGCCACCGTCAAGGTCAACGACAAGGAAGTGGGCAAGACGGACGCGCGAGGCGAGCTCGTGTACGAGTACAAGAGCGTGCCGAAGGCAGGCCTCACCGTGACCGTCAGCAAGACCGGGTACGCGACCTGGCACAAGATGGCCGAGATCGAGCCGGGCCGCCGGCTCGAGGCCGCGCTATCGCGGCGGACGCTCGTCAACGTCACCGCCCTGACCGAGCAGTACGGCCTCGCCAGCGGCGTGGCCGGTGTGGCGGTGACGATCGACGACCGATCGGTCGGTCAGACCGACGAGCGCGGCGTCTTCACGTTCAGCCATGACGGCGTCCCCGGCAAGAAGGTGCGGCTGGCGCTCTCCGCGCCCGGCTACGTCCCCGCCGAGTGGAAGACCGTCGTCACCCTCGAAGGGCAAGTCGGCATCTATCGCTACTTCGCTCCGACCACACCGCGGCAGATCCGCGTCGGCGTTCACCGGGTCTCCGGTAACACCCTGGGCGCGGACCTCCGGGATGTCGCCGCCCAGACCGAGACCGCGATCTCGGAGCAGCTCTTCAAGTACCCGGTCTTCCTTGAGGTGCCGCGGGCGGAGCTCGAAGCCGAAGTCAAGCGCGCCAAGCTGGGGATCGACCGGATCACGACCAAGGGCTGGCAGGACACCCCGCTCCGAAAGACGGTGGACATGATCGTCGTCGGGAGCGTCGCCAAGGACGACAAGGGCCTCGTCATCGAGACGAAGCTCTACACCGCGAACGGACGGCTGGTCCTGAGCCAGGTCACCCGCGCGCGGGACACCGGCGGAATCGCCGGCGCCGCTCGAGAGATGGCCGCGAACGTCATGGAGCGGTTCCCCTTCGAAGGGACGGTCGTCGCGGTCGAGGGCGGCAGCTACCGCGTCAACATCGGCAAGCCCTATCGGATCAGTCGCGGCACCGAGCTCATTCTGACTGCCGCCACCCGCGGAGAGGCCGGCAAGACGACCGGATATCGCGAGACCGGCCGACTGAAGGTGAAACGGTCCGAGGATGCCGGGGCCCTGGCGGAGGCCGAGGACGTCAAGAAGGGCGAAGGGGTCAAGGTCGGCGACCGGGTCGTCCGCCGCGTGTATCGCGAGGGCGAAGAGGAACGGGGCCGGAGCCACGTGCGGCTGTCGGCGAAGGGCGGACTCGCCCCGGACGTCGCGCCGCTGCCCCGCGTGAACGTCTATCTCAACAACGAATGGGTCGGCTCGACCGGCAACGACGGCAAGGCCGAAGTGCCGCTACGCCTGGGCAAGAGCTACGCTCTCCTGCTCTACCGTCACGGGTACCAGGCGGTGAACGAGAAGATCAAGGTCGAGAAGAACGGCGACCGCCGCGAGTTCGTGCTGGCCGTCAACAACGCCTCGTTCCGGGTGGACTCCGATCCGTCCAGCGCGGCCGTCTTCGTCGACGGTGATCAGCTCGGCAAGACCCCCATCCTGGAAGGCAAGCCGGTCGGCCTCGGGTTCCATACCGTGAAGCTCGCGGTCGGCGAGGACTATCGCGACTGGGAGGAGGTCGTCGAGTTCGACAAGAAGGTCGAGGACCGCACGGGCGACCGAAAGATCGCGCTGCACAAGGACTATCTCAAGCTCGGGGAGCGCGCGGCCCAGAAGGGCGACATCAACGGCGCCATCCAGGCCTACGGCAGCACGGATCCGAAGCACCCGGACTACTCGGAAGCCCACCACCGGCTCGCCCAGCTCTATCTGGACGAGAAGAACGACTACGATGCGGCGATCCGGGAGTTCGAGAGTGTCCTGTCGTTGCCCCAGAACCAGCAGCTCACCTCCAAGCGCTTCGCGGTGGCCTTCACCAATCTCGGGCATGCCTACTACGAGAAGGGGAACACCCTGATCGAGAAGGATCGTGAGGCCGCCGCGCGCCTGTTCGCCAAGGCCATCCAGAATCTGCAAACGGCGAAGCAGAACACCCGCTTCTTTCCGAGCGCGCACTACGACGCGGCCCTGCACAATACGTACTTCTATCTGGCGCTGTCGTACCACAAGCTCTACCTGGTCACCCGCAAGGACACCATCGCGCATAACGCGAACCTGGCGTGGCGCGAGTACTTCGACTTCTTTCCGAAGTCGCTCGAGGGTGACCCCGCCTTCGTGCAGAGTCGGGAGGCCGCGCAGAAGTACTGGGCCCAGATCAAGGACCAGTCGTAGGGACGCATGAGCTTCGACCCGAGGAAGAATCGCGCCGTCTCCGCGGTCTTGTGCGCGCTGGTCGTGGCGGCGACGCTCGCCGCCGCGGGCAGAGCCGGCAGGTCACTGGCCGGGCTCGAGACCGAGGACCTGTCGCCGGAGGAGAGGGCACCGGCCATCGAGCTCGCCTATGTTCGGCCGCTGATGCCCGTCGAGTCCGGGCGCAACGACTCGAACCCGGTGTGGTCCCCCTCGGGCGCGCTGATCGCGTTCGAGCGAAGCCGCGGCGACAAGAAGGAAATCGTGATCGCGCGCCCGGACGGCTCGGTGGTTCACACCATCTACTACCAGCTCTCCGAGGGCGGCCCGGCGCCGAAGTTCTCGTTTCCCGGGGTCGTCGAGGACATCAGCTACAACGCCGGGATCGCCTGGGCGCCCGGCAGTGACCGGCTGGTCTTCATGAGCAACGGCGGAGGCGGCAACTACGATCTCTATCTGCGCGCCCTCGATGGCAAGACGACGCGGCTGACCGCTCACAAGGAGAAGGACGGTCACGCGCACTGGTCACCGAAGGCCGATGAGCTGGCGTTCGTCTCGGGCCGGACCGGCGAAGGGGATGTCTACCTCCTCGACGTGGCGACCCGCGCCGTGACACGCCTGACCTGGGGGGCGAAGCCGCATCTGTATCCGCAGTGGTCGCCCGACGGCCGCAAGATCGTGATGATCCACGGCCGCAACGAGAACCACGACGTCTATCTGATCGAGGATGTTCGCCGGCCCCTCGAGACGCTCAAGGCGTTGACCACGTGGACGTACGACGACCTTCGGCCGGTCTGGTCGCCGGACGGGAAGAAGATCGCCTTCTACTCCAACTACAACCCGGCGGGCGACCCCAAGGTATGGGCCATCCTGGTGATCGCCGCCGACGGCTCCGACCCGACTCAAGGCGATGGGCTGGCCGCCAGGGTCGTGGCCACGGACGTGGTCCCGGACGTCGAGCGGGGCCCGGCGTGGATGCCGGACAGCAACGGCATCGTGTACGTCCGGAACGATCGCGAGGAGTACAACCCCGTCTACGTCGCGGACCTGGTGCGGAAGACCAACCTGGCGCTCAAGACCGATACGAAGATGAATCACGATATCGCCAGCTCCGTCAGCGGCGTGATCGCGTTCCGGGCTCAGGTCGATCAGTGGGACCAGATCTTTCTGACGAAGATGAAGGAGTAGCGCGTGGCGCGTCCGGGAGTGACCCTGGTGGCGGCATCGATCGTCCTGGCAGCCGGCGCGGTCTCGGCGGCGGACGACGTCGTCGCGCGAGCCATGCGGCTGTACGAGCAGCATCACTACGAGGAAGCCGCGCAGACGCTGCAGGCAGGCCTGCCGGCGCTGAGTCCGGCCGGCCGCGCCGGCGCGTACCTGACGCTCGGAATGATCTATCTCGGCAACGCCGAGCTCCATCGTGAGCTGTCCGAGACGGCGATCACGGTCCAGCTCGACTACCTGAAAAAGCTCGCCGTCGTCCGCGGTGCCGAGGGCAGCCGCTTCGCGAATCTGTATCTCGGCAAGGCGCTGCTCGAGAGCGGTGAGGCCCGTGAAGCAGCGAAATATCTCGAGCGGTTCAGCGCGCAACCAGGTATCCCCGCTCGTTACCGGGCCATCGCCGGGGCCAGTCTCGGCTTGAGTCATTTCGTCGGCAACAACGCGCAGGCGGCTCGCGCCCAGTGGGCCAGCGTCGATACCGCGGATCCGGAGGTCCAGATGGCGCTGGCGGCGGCCTACAGCCGCGCCGGGCTCAAGGACCGGGATCCCGTGGCCGTGGGGGAGGCGGCGCTGAGGAAGGCGGGCGCCAGTCCGTCGCCGCGCCTGCTGGAGGGTCTGCTCACCGTCTATGCCCGCGCCGGGCTGACCGACAAGGGTCTGGAGCTGGTCAGGCAGACGGACCTGAAGGAGGCCTCTTACACCGAGGCGCTCGGTCAGACCAAGGCGATCAGCTTCTATGACGTGGCCGCCCTCGGTGATCTGGCGGCGCTGTACCGTCGCGCGAGCGTGCAGTATCTGGAGAGAGCGACGACCGACGCGCAGCTCAAGCCGGCCGCCGACTACTACCTCGGCGTGGCCTACGCCGAGGCCGGCGAGGTGGAGCGGTCGCAGCGGGCGTTCAGCACCTTCCTCACCCTCCCTACGGCGGCGGCGGCGCCGCCGCAGCGGAATCGGGCACGGGTTCGGTATGCGACTGGCCAGTACCTGCAGGGACAGCGCGGTGAGGCGATGGCGGTCTGGGACGGACTGGCCCAGGAGCAGTCCGCCGATCCCGAGCTGCTCGCCGAGATTCTCTCTGCCTGCGCGCGGGTGCGGGCCGGCTGCGCCGGCGTCGAGTCCCGGGCCGCGCGCGCGAGCGAGGCCGGAGAGGGACGGAAGACGCGCGCGCTGAATATCGCCCTGGGCCGGCTCTATCTGCGCCGGGGAGACTACGGCCAGGCGATCACCTATCTGGAGGCGGGACGGGACAAGAGCCGGAAGAACCGGATCGAGTCGAATGATCCCCTGATGCTCGTCAACCTGGCCGCCGCGTACTACCGCGGCCGACAGTTCTCCGAAGGCTTGGAGATCTACTTCGAGATGAGCAAGCACTATCCGGTGGTCCGCCGCATCCAGGAGGCCATGCAGGGAATGTACGCCGTGGAGCAGAAGAGCGCCGGGGACGTGAGGATCTTTTAATCAGGTGTCACCACGAGGCGGAAAGACCATGAAAAAGCACCTTGTCGTCGGGCTGTCGCTCCTCTCAGTCGTCGTCGGGACGCCGCCGGTGTCCCCGGCCGGGCCCAAGAACGACGGGCGGCCGGACGGAGGCACCCTGGGGTACGGCGAGTACGGCCGCCCCTCGACGCTCGATCCGATCACCAGCAACGAGATGGTCTCGCTGCGCATCACCGAGCTGGTCTTCAACGGCCTGGTCGGCATCGACGCGAAGCAGGAAATCGTCCCCGAGCTGGCGGAGCGCTGGGAGGCGAGCAAGGACGGTCGCGGCTACACCTTCTACCTGCGCAAGGACGTGGTGTGGCACGCCCGGGACGGCGAGGAGGCGAGGCCGTTCACGGCCGACGACGTCGTGTTCACCTACAAGATCATGATGCATCCCAAGACGACCACGCCGCTCAAGGTGCGCTACGAGTTCATCGAGAGCGTCGAGAAGCTCACCGATCACGCCGTGCAGTTCACGCTCAAGCGACCCATCCTGAACGCGCTGGCCAAGTTCAGCTTCAAGGTGATCCCGAAGCACGGTCCGGCCAACCCCATCTATCTCACGCGCGAGGATCCGTTCGTGCGGCAGCCGATCGGCACCGGGCCGTTCGTCGTCAAGACGATCACCTCGGACCGGGAAGTCGTCCTGGTGGCCAACGAGAACTACTTCAAGGGCCGTCCGCACATCAACCGGTTCATCTCCAAGCCGTTCGCGGACCAGAACATCATGACGCAGGCGTTGATGTTCAACGCGATCGACATGGTCGTGCTGGTCAACCCGCGGGATCTCCCGGAGCTCCAGGGCGACAAGCGCTTCGTCCTGCAGCCGTACAACGCCCTGTCGTACGCGTTCTTCGGCTACAACCTCCGCAATTCCCTCCTGGCCGACAAGCGGGTGCGCCAGGCGCTCGCCTACGCCGTGAACCGGCAGGAGGTGCTGGATTCGTTCTTCAACGGCCAGGGGACGCTCGTCTCCGGTCCGTTCGCGCCCGGCAGCTGGGCGTACAACCTGGACGTCCGGCCGCTGGCGTTCGATCCCCAGAAGGCGACCGCGCTGCTCCGGCAGGCGGGCTTCGCCCCGGGCCCGGACGGCACGCTGCAGAAGGATGGCAAGAAGCTCGCCCTGTCGCTCAAGGTACCGATCGAGAAGGAGAGCGAGGCGGTGAAGCGGGTCGTCCTCGCCTTCCAGAACTACCTCAAGAACATCGGGGTGGCGATCAAGGTGGAGTTCAAGGAGTGGCAGGCGTGGAAGGAGAGCGTGTTCCTCGAGCACGACTTCGACATCATCTTCGCCTCCTGGGTGTTCGACGATTCGGCCGACATCTCGTCCCTGTTCCACTCGGCCGAGATCGGCGCGTGGAAGAACAACTTCGGCGCCTACTCCAATCCGGAGGTGGACGGGCTGATCGTCGAGAGCAAGCTGACGCTCGACCACGAGAAGCGCCGGACGATCAATCGAAAGCTCCACGCCATCCTCGCCGAGGAGGCGCCCTACACCTTCCTGTGGACGCTGACGAACTACAGCGGCTACCACAAGAAGGTGCGCCGCGTGGCCATTCATCCCTACAAATTCTTCTCGTTCGCGGATGAGTGGTTCATCCCGGTCGCCGATCAGAAGTAGGGCCGCCGCCGCGAGCGTGACGGGCGCGGGCCGAGGGCGGCCGGGCCGCGCCGGCCGGGCGTCGTCGCCGGCGCCGTGAAGCTCTCCGCGCTCAAGCCCGTCGCCCTGGTTCTGTCCAGGGAGCTGGCGCTCACCGCCCTGTTGCTCCTGGGCGTGAGCCTCGTCGTGTTCGTGATCCTCTTCCTCGCCCCGGGCGACCCGTTCAGCGTCCTGCTCGAGGGCCAGATGCCGAGCCACGAGGCCCGGGCCGGCGTCCGTGAGGCGCTCGGAATCCCGACCACGTGGTACGGCCAGTACTTCGCGTGGCTCGGCAACCTGCTCCGCGGGAACTTCGGCACGTCGATTCGCACGGGATTGCCGGTGTTCGGCGAGATCGTCCGGGTGGGCGCGAGCACGCTCTACCTCACGCTCGGCTCGATGCTGGTCACGCTGCTCATCGCGGTGCCGATCGCCCTGCACGCCTCGGTGCGCGGCGCGACCCCGTTCAATCGGCCGTTCACCCTGCTGGCCTACGTGGTGTCGGCGTTGCCCGTGTTCTGGCTCGGCTACGTCGCCATCTATCTCGTCAGTCGCCAGCTCGGTGTGTTTCCGCTCGTCTCCCAGGCCTCGGCGCCGACGGAGCGGGCCTGGCTCTATTCGCTGCTGCCCATCTGCGTGCTCGGCCTCGGCAACGGCACCGTGAGCGAGGTCGTGCGCTACCTGCGCGAGGAGCTGAGCCGGGTCATGGCGGAGGACTACATCCGCACGGCCCGCGCCAAGGGCGCGTCCGTGTGGCGGCACGCCTTCCGCGAGGGGCTCCTGATCCCGATGACCGAGATCGTCGCGTCGAAGATCCCGTTCATCCTGGGTGGCGCGGTCATTGTCGAGCAGGTGTTCAACTGGCCGGGCATGGGGCGGATGGCCTGGCAGGCCGCTCAGGATCGGGACTTTCCCGCGATCATGGGCATCGCCATGGTCGCCGCGACGCTGGTGCGGACGGGGAGCCTGCTGCAGCGCGTGGTGTACGTCGCGGTCAATCCTCGTGCCTCGCAGCAGCGGCGCGGCGGCGGCTGGGCCGAATGAAGCGCTACACCCAGATCGAAGACGCAAGCCGCCCGGCCTCGGATGTGTCGCCGTGGAAGAGCGCCGGCACCCTCGATCTCGCCTGCGTCGGCTACGGCCTGATCGTCGTCGCCGCGGTGCTGGTGTCGTACGTCCTGGGCGTCTTCGAGTGGCTGCCGTACGATCCGGAGCACATCAGCTTCGGGCTTCTGAATGCCCCGCCGGGAAGCGCTGGCCATCTGCTGGGAACCGATTTCCTCGGCCGGGACATCCTCTCGCGGCTGATCGTGGCGACGCAGGCGTACTTCCTGCCCGGGCTCGTCGCGATCGCCATCTCGCTCGTGGCCGGCACCGTGCTCGGCGCCCTGGCCGGCTATCGCGGCGGCGGCGTCGAGGTGCTCGTCACCTACTTCAACAACCTGGTGGATTCGTTTCCGCGGCTGGTCCTGATCCTGCTCGTGATCGCCGTGTTCCGGGTGGACATCTACTACATCATGATCATCGTGGGCGTGACCGGCGTGCCCGTCGTCGCGTCGCTGGTCGCGGGGAAGATCGCGTTCCTCCGCCAGAAGCACTTCATCGAGGCCGCTCATGTCCTGGGCCTGCCGGCGCACGTCATCGTGCTCAAGCACATCCTGTGGCATCACTGCGCGCCGCTGCTCGTCATCCGGGCGACCATCGGCATGGGCGAGGTGATTCTCATCGAGACGAGCCTCAGCTACCTCGGGTTCGGCGTCCAGGAGCCCACCCCCTCGTGGGGCAACATGGTCCAGGCCGGCGCCAACTATTTCTTCCAGGGCAAGTTCTGGCCCTCGACCGCGCCCGCACTGGCCATCCTGTTCACCATTCTCGGCTTCCATCTGCTGGGCGACGGGCTGAACGGCATCCTCGAGGACCGGAGCGGGAAGTGATGGGCGCGCCCTTGCTGGAGATCGAGAGCCTCCGCACCTACTTCTATTCGCGGAGCAAGCGGGCGTTCATTCGCGCGGTGGACGGCGTGACGCTGGCGCTGGCCCGCGGTGAGACCCTCGGCGTGGTGGGGGAGAGCGGGAGCGGCAAGAGCGTCACCGCGCTCTCGATCACAGGCCTGATCGGCGCCGGACCCGGCGTGATCGGCGGCACGATTGTGTTCCGCGCCGACGGCGGCGAGCAGAACCTCCTTGCGGACCTCGAGCGGTATGTCGACCGGAAGGAGGTCGACGGCCGGATCGTCGAGGTGTCCAAGGACGAGGCCGGCTGGCGGCGGAAGGTCGAGCGCATCATGGCGCCGCTGCGGGGGAAGGCCATCTCGGTGATCTTCCAGAACCCCAAGTCGGCGCTCAATCCCTTCGTGCGCGTCGGCGCGCAGATCACCGAGGTGATCCGGCTGCACACGCCGACGAAGGGCGCCCGCGAAGCCAGGGAGCAGGCCCTCGACTGGCTCCGGCGGGTCAAGATCGATTCCCCGCGTCTGAGGTTCGACAACTATCCGTACGGCCTGTCGGGCGGCATGTGTCAGCGGGCGGTGATCGCGATGGCGCTCGCCTCCGAGCCGGCCCTCCTCATCGCCGACGAGCCCACCACCGGGCTGGACGCCACGATCCAGTCCGAGATCGTGGGTCTCCTGGCCGAGCTCAAGGCGGAGATCGGGATCGCGACCCTGTTGATCAGCCACGATATCCGCGTGATCTCGCGGCTCGCTGACAATGTCGCGGTGATGTACGGCGGGAGCGTCATGGAGCACGGGCCCGCGGCCGACGTCCTGGCGGCGAGGTTCGCGCCCAAGCATCCGTATACGACGGCACTGCTCGCGTCCATACCCAGCGAGCAGAACGTACGGGACAAGGGGTATCTCACCGTCATCGAGGGCGAGGTGCCGGACGCCGTCGATCTCCCACGGGGCTGCCGGTTCTACGCCCGCTGCAACCGGGTGACGGACGGCGTCCGGGATCGATGCGCGCAGCGCGAGCCGGCGTTGCAGGAGATCGCGCCGGGGCATCGCGTGCGCTGCTGGCTGTACGGCGAGTAGGCGCGGGCCGAGGACCGCCGTGACGAGAACGATCCTGGAAGTCGTGAACCTGAAAAAATACTACCGCCAGCGCGCCGGCATCCTCTCCACGCTCCGGTGGCGGGAGCGGTTCATTCCGGCGGTGGACGGTGTCAGCTTCTACCTCAAGGAGCACGAGACCCTGGGGCTCGTGGGGGAATCCGGCTGCGGCAAGACGACCATCGGGAGGACCATCTTGCGGCTCACCCCGGCGACGTCGGGCCGCATCGTCTTCGACGGCCACGACATCACGGCGATGTCGGCGGGCGAGCTACGGCCGCTGCGCAGCCGGATGCAGATGATCTTTCAGGATCTCGACGCGGCGCTGAATCCCAGGATGCGCGTGCGCGATCTCCTCAAGGAGGCGATCACGACGCATCACCGGCTGGGGGACGCCGAGGTGGCGCGCCGGACGGGGGAGCTACTCGAGCAGGTCAACTTGAAGAAGAGCAAGCTCTCGAGTCTTCCCGGGGAGCTCTCGGGTGGCGAAAAGCGTCGCGTCGGCATCGCCCGCACGCTCGCGGTCGGCGCGCGTTTCATCGTGGCCGACGAGCCGACGAGCGCGCTGGACGTCTCGATCCAGGCCCAGGTGGTGAACCTGCTTCGCGATCTCCAGCGGCAGCTCGGGCTCTCCTATCTGTTCATCTCGCACGACCTGGAAGTGGTGCAGCTCGTCAGTCACAAGGTCGCGGTGATGTACCTGGGCAAGATCGTTGAGGTCGGGCTCGCCGACCGCATCGCCGGCGCCGGACGCCACCGCTACTCGAGCAGGTCAACTTGAAGAAGAGCAAGCTCTCGAGTCTTCCCGGGGAGCTCTCGGGTGGCGAAAAGCGTCGCGTCGGCATCGCCCGCACGCTCGCGGTCGGCGCGCGTTTCATCGTGGCCGACGAGCCGACGAGCGCGCTGGACGTCTCGATCCAGGCCCAGGTGGTGAACCTGCTTCGCGATCTTCAGCGGCAGCTCGGGCTCTCCTATCTGTTCATCTCGCACGACCTGGAAGTGGTGCAGCTCGTCAGTCACAAGGTCGCGGTGATGTACCTGGGCAAGATCGTTGAGGTCGGGCTCGCCGACCGCATCGCCGGCGCCGGACGCCACCCCTACACCCGGATCCTGTGGTCGGCGCTGGTAGAAAAGAAGGGCGCGGAGCCCTCGCGCAGCCGGCCGGCCATGTCCAGGGGAGCCTGGGGTGTGTTCGATTTCGAGCAGCCGGTGCACGGGTGCCGCTTCGCGCCGCGCTGTCCGGTGTACGAGGCACAGGGCCGGCCGGCGGTGTGTACGGACGCGGCGACCGAGCCGGAGCTGCGCGACCTCGGCGGCGGCCACCACGTCGCCTGTCACTTTCCGCTCGGCTGACCGGGCGCGGCGCCGCCCAAGACAGTGGGCGCGGCTCTTGCGCCGCCGCCCGTCAGGTCTGCAGGTCGCCCACCGCCGCGGCCAGGGCCTCGAGCTCGGCACGCCAGGACGGGGGCGGCACGATCGGGCGCACCACGAACTTCGAGAAGCCGACCGCGATGAAGCGCTCGATGGTCTCACGCAGCGCCGGCAGCCCGACCGGCGTGAGCTCGACCGAGCGCGGACGGCGGGCGGCCATCGTGCGCGCCATGGCCGGATCGATCGGCGCGCGGGCATAGCCGATGCTCATGCCGAAGTGCTCGCTGCTGATCGATCGCCCGGCCCGCGCCGCCACGTCTTCGATGACGACCCGGCCGGCGGCCGCCTCTCCGGGAGTGCACTGCGAGGGCAGCCACCCGTCCGACAGCCGACCGCAGCGCTCGAGCGCGGCCGGCGCCGTGCCGCCGAGCCATACCTCGAGCGGCTGCTGCACCGGGAGCGGCGAGAGCTTGACGTCGCGGAAAGTGCCGGCCGTGCCATCGTGGCTGACCGTTTCGCCTGCCCACAACCGCCGGAGCAGGGGAAGCGCCTCGTCGATGACGGCGCCGCGGCGCTTGGGCTCGACGCCGATGACGTCGCGCTCCGGCGCATAGGTGAGCCCGGGAACGAGCGTCACCAGGAGGCGTCCGCGGCAGAGCACGTCGAGGCTCGCGAGCTGCTTGGCGAGGCGGACCACGTTACGCCCGGGCAACAGCATGGTGGTCCCGACCTTCAGCCGCGGATTGCTCGCAGCCGCCCAGGCGAGGCCCACCACGGGATCGATCACCGGGCCGGTGAGCACTTCCGAGAGCCAGAGGGAATCGAACCCCAGGTCGTCGAGGCCCCTGACGAGCTCGGCCAGCGCGTCCGGACTCGACGCGGCGCCGGCGGCTCCCACGCCGATGCGGATCTTCATGTCAGCTCCTTTCGCCTTCCTCGTCGGAGGCGGTG